>NZ_QPFW01000199.1:0-28159 GCF_008122455.1 Enterobacter sp. C6 | reverse complement strand
CAGCGTCGCATCCGCAAGCGCCATTCCCTGTTTGCTCGTGACGGTTAGCGCCCCGCCCTGAGCCGACACGCCGCCGCCGTTGACGGTCAGGGTAGCTTTACTGTCCAGCGTCGCCGCGCCGCGGGAGACCAGGGCGGTATTGCTGAGCGTCATCCCCTGCCCGCTGCTCACCGCAAGCGCGCCCGCGCTGTTTGTCCCGCCGCCCGTCGTCTGCACTTTCCCCGCAGCGGAAAGGCGCATATCGCCCTGGCTGGCGAGCGTGCTGTTATTGAGTTCCACATCCTGCGAGCTGGCCACATTCAGCGCGCCACCGGACTGATGGCTGCCGTTGAGGGCCACTCCCGCGCCGTTCGCGGTAATCGATCCGCTGGCCAGGCTGTTCGTGACCGTCAGTTTCCCGCCCGCGTCCAGCTGAATATCGCCCTGGCGCGCGGTGAGGTTGCCGAGGTTCACCCCCACGCCCGTCTCGCTGGAGACCAGGCGGATACGGTTCGCATACATCCCGCCGAGCGCGCCGGTATCCACGGCCACCACGGGCGCGGCGCCCTCACCGGCAATCGGTTTGACGCTGCCGTCTGCGCCCACGCGGTTCGCCCCTGCCGTTACCGTCAGGTCTTTCGCATGTATCGCGGCGTTCACTTCCGTCGCGCGCGCAATGATCGACAGCGCGTCGCTCTTGCTGGCATCCAGCCCCTGGCCTTCAACCGTGATGGCGCCTTTCGTCACCTCCAGCGCCTGCAGGTTACCGCTGGCGTCGAACTGCGGTTTCCCCGTGGTCAGGGTGACGTTCGGGGTGTTGATAAATCCGCACCCGTTACAGGTAATGCCGTACGGGTTGGCCACCATAACGTTTGCTGCTTTACCGGCGACTTCCGTGTAGCCCTGCAGCTGCGAGCGGTTGGCGCCCGTGACTTCGTTGATAATGCCTTTCGCTTCCCGCCCGGCCTGCAGGTTGGGGTTGTTCTGGATAAGCCCGCCCAGCTGGGTCTGGGTTAAACGGTCCGTACCGTTGTTGAGGATAAGCCCCTCTTTGCCGACGTTATACTCACCGAACTGGTTATGCGAGATACCCGCCCCGTTGGGCGTGGCGATGTTGACGACCGGCACCCCGTTCCCCGCCCGATCGACCGTGGTCTGCCCGGTCGGCGTAAGCGCCGCCGCGACGGCAGGTGCCATCGGCTGCCAGACCATTAAGCCGCAGACAATCCAGCTGATCAGGCGCTGCGAGAAACGAACGGGTGGGTGACGGGTATCCATAGTCGTAGAGTCTCTTAAAGCATGAAGGCAATGCGCCAGTTAACGCTCACATGATCCGGGCCGAGCCAGTCGGGGTAGTGCAGGGGCGTGCCGACCGAAATCTGGCTGCTGTACCAGCGCCCTGCGCTGCTCAGCCCCACCGAGCCTCCCCATAACGTGCCGGAGGCAAAGCGGTCCTGACGGTCTTTTTCCAGCCAGCCGCCGTCAACGGCGACCGTTGCGCTCACTGCGCCAATCACCGGAAGGGTGAAGAGGGAGTACCCCAGCTCGTTACGCCAGTAGCCGCCGTTATCCCCGGACAGGTACTGCTCTTTAAAACCGCGCACGGAGCTTTCGCCGCCGAGCGTCAGGCGCTCGGAACCGTACAGCCGATCGGGCGACCACTGGCCGTAGGCGCTGGCCAGCCACCAGGCATTACGGGTAATCGGCCGCTGGAAGCTGGCGTTCAGACTCCATTTGCGGAATTCCGCGCGCGGCATATCCCCGGACTTATCTTCGTCGGTTTCGGCATTGAACCACGGCATGCCGTGGCTCCAGGTCGGGTTAAAGGTCGCCACGCCGCCCAGCATTTTTTGCGTGTGCGTAATGCCCAGTATCAGGCTGGAGAGGTTGCGCGTGCTGCTTTGAAGCGGCGCGTCGTTGAGCCAGTTGCGGCTGGAGCGCTGAACCACGCCAGCCGCAATGCCGGTTTTCACCTCCCCGTTGCGGAAGACCACCCAGGACGCGTTAACGCGGTGGGTTTTGGTATCGCCCGTGGAGAGCCAGTTGAATCCCTGGTTATTGATGGTGGTCCGGTAGTTACTCCAGGCGTAGCTGTAGTCCAGTAATCCGTAGCCAAACGGCACGCTGACGCCCGCCTGGAAATTCTGCGCATCGTACGCGCTGGCAAAATCGCTGCTGCGCCCGCCGCTGACAAACCATTTATCCGCCAGCCCCAGCATATTATTGGCGGTGAGCACGCCACTCAGCTGATCTTCGCCGGTACTCTTCTGCCCGCTATTATCCAGGCTTACGGATACACTTAAGGGAAATTCCGGTTTTGCCGTGAGATTAACGATGGAATATCCAGCCTGCGTTCCCGGAAGAATTTCAATCTGAACCGGGTCGGTACGCAAACGGTTTATTTGCTCCATGCCCTGTTCAATATCGCGTAAATTAAGGATGCCGCCCACCCGTCCCGGAAACGCCATTTTGAGCATACGCGGCGTTTCGCCTTCCAGACGGATCGCTTCCAGTCTGCCTTCCAGCACAACAATATTCAGCTGACCGCCGGTGAGATCCTGCTCGATAAGAAAAGCGCGGCTGGTGATATATCCCCGGCTGATATACCAGTCAGAAATATGGGCGAGAAGTTCCGTTATTTTCGCCATATCCAGACAGCGGCCCTGCCACGGCGCGACAAGGGCCTGCCGATTTTTCGGGGAGATTAAGGTCGCACCGGAAAGGGTAATGGTATGAATAGTGAAACAGGGCCCGGAGCCGGTAACAGGCAGCGGTCTGGCGGGCGCAGGGCGAGGAATACTGCGCTCCAGCTCCTCACGCTGTTGCTGGTTCTGTAATAAAAGCTGCTGCTGTTGCTGTTGAATGGAATCGCGATCGGCCGGCGACAGCGGCGCAGCATTGGCGCGCGCTAAAAAAAAGACGACCAATAAGATAGCAGCAGCATAATTTACTAATGAAATTATTCTATTTTTTATTTTGGAGCTATTCATCCATGCCACAAAAATGTCCGCAATAATTATTTGCGTAATATAAGAGCATTCTTAAAGCGAGTATATCTAATTTGCGTTAGGGCATCTGAAATAAATTTTTCTTTCAGAAAATGAGAAGGGTATTAAGAAAAAATACGAACTAATTTAACTAAGCCTTAAATCTTAAGTTAGCCCGAATACACTAGCTGTGAAGACGGAAAGTTTTTCGCCACTCTGCGGGGCTCACCCCAAAACGCGCTTTAAACTGCTGTCGCCAGGTGACGGCGGAATTAAATCCCACCAGCTCAGCCACGCGTTCAATCGGCATATTACCGGCTTCCAGTAAGATCTGGCTGCGCCGCAGGCGTTCGGCGGTCAGCCAGTCGGTGACGCTCATCCCCGTAGCGTTAACAAAATGACGGGTCAGGGTGCGGCGGCTCATCGAGACCACGTCCGCCAGCGAGTCCAGACTATGCGGTTCGGTGATGTGCTGCTGCAGGTAGTCGATCAGGCAGTTAATGCGTCCGTCGCGGGTATCTTTGGGTACCGGCTGGGCGATGAACTGCGCCTGCCCGCCCTCGCGGTGGGGCGGAACAATCATCCGACGGGCAATCTGATTAGCGACCACGCTGCCAAAGCGCTGGCGAATGATATACAGGCAGCAGTCGAGGGCTGCGGCAGTACCGGCGGAGGTGATGATATTGCCGTCATCCACGTAAAGGGCATTAATATCCAGCTGAACGTTCGGGAAGAGCGACTGAAACTGACGTTCGAACTCCCAGTGGGTGGCCGCGCGTTTGCCGTCCAGGATCCCCGCCCAGGCCAGCACAAACGCCCCCAGACACAGCCCGACGATTTCCGCACCGTGGTCTCTCGCCTGCACCAGGCTGTCGAGCAGCGACTGCGGCGGGCGTTCAAGAACGTGCTGCCAGTAAGGAACGACAACAATATCGGCCTGCCCAATGGCGGTAAAATCCTGCGTGGCGTTGAGAGCAAATCCGTCTTTTGAGGTGAGAAACCCTGGCGTTTCGGCGCAGATCGTCACGTTAAAGCGCTTTTCTCCGGAGACCGAGTCGCCAAACAGAATGCAGGGAACGGAGTAGTGGAACGGGCTGAACCCGTCTACCGCGACAATCGCGACGTTGATTAGCGACATCTGTCTCTCCTTTCCCTTTCAGACACTCAGAATATAACGGTTTCGCCATCCTGGGGAATGCTCACTGTGTCACTCACCTGGTTGGCTTCAACGTACTCCCGCAGCGCGCTGCGGGTTAACAGACAGTGGTTAATGGCTTCCATATGGATCGCCACAATTTTAGCCTGCGGCAGCAGGAAATGGACGTTGAGCACATCCTCCTGCCCCATAATAATGGGCCCAAAACCAATGACGTGGGCATAGCCGGCGTTCAGCACCACCACGTCCGGCTGATGCTTTTGCAGATCGGCCGCCACCTCGTCACGCCAGACGGTATCCCCGGCAATATAGAGCGTCTTCTCATCAGGATGACGCAGCACCACGCCACAGGCCTCGCCCAGCCGCTCCGCCAGTTCGGGCACGGCGTATGCGCGATCGGTACCGTGCTGGCCGCCGTGGGTCTTCGCAATTCGAATCTCGCCGAAAGTGGTCTCGTCGGTCATGACCGTCAGGTTGCTGAACCCCTGGCTGCGCAGCAGCGCGGCGTCGCGGTCATTTTGTACGTAGATCGGTTTGTCTTTGGCGATCAGTTCCGCCGCGGCGCGATCCCAGTGATCGTCATGGGTATGGGTGACGATCACCGCGTCGGCGTCCAGCAGCGCGTTGACGTCAACGGGGAGTTCGACCGTCGGGTTGCGGCGTTCGGCATGGGCCGTGCCAGGGAAGCCCGGATAAGCGCCCTGTGGGGCCAGCATCGGGTCGACTAAAAGACGTTTTCCGGCATAGGTAATCAGCTGGGTGGCGTTGCGAATGTGGGTGATGTTCATGGGCTATCCTCCTGTTGGTGTGATAAGGAGGATAGCCAGCCGTCGCGCGGCACGCTGTGGGTTAAAGAACGATTACCGATGAAATCGGGCCAATTTACGTCACCGTGCTTTATGCGGGTGTTTTTACCAGCCCGGCACCGCCCCGCCGTTAAAGATCGTCTCCGCTGCTTTCGCTACTTCAGGGGACTGATATGACTGGATAAATTCCTTCACGTTCTCCGCGTCTTTGTTGTCTTCGCGCGTCACCACGATGTTCACGTACGGCGAATTTTTGTCTTCGATAAAGACGCTGTCATGCACCGGCGACAGCCCGGTTTGCTGAATATAGGTGGTGCTGATGATGGCGACATCCACTTTCGGGTCGTCCAGCACGCGCGGCAGCTGCGCCCCTTCCAGCTCCATGATTTTCAGCTGCTTAGGGTTGGCGGTAATATCCAGCGCCGTCGGCAGCAACCCGGTATCTGGCTTCAGGGTGATGAGCTTCTCTTTTTGCAGCAGCAGTAGCGCGCGGCCAAGGTTGGTCGGGTCGTTTGGAATGGCAATGGTTGCCCCGTCCTTCAGATCCGAGACGTATTTGATTTTGCGGGAATACCCAGCCATCGGGAAGACAAAGGTGTTCGCCACGGCCACCAGCTTGTAGCCATGCGCCTTGTTATCCTCTGCAAGGAACGGGCGATGCTGGAAGACGTTGGCATCCAGTTCCCCCTGGTTGGTGGCATCGTTAGGCAACAGCGAGCCGCTGAAGCCCACCAGCTCCACGTCCAGGCCATATTTCTCTTTCGCCACCTTTTTGGCGACTTCCGCCACGTCCTGTTCGGCGCCGTTGATGACGCCGACTTTAATGTGTTTGGCATCGCTGCCACTTTGATCGCACCCTGCCAGCAGTAGGCCAGCCAGTACCAGAGCACCCAATCGACGTTTCACAAGACAGTTCCTTTTGCTGAATGTTGTAGTGACTATATCGACAACGAGGCGGGGAAATAAAAACCGAAAAAGAATCAATAAGAAGGATCGGTTATATGCGGGTATGGCCGGGTGGCGCTGCGCTTACCCGGCCTACAGATTAAGGGCTTAAAGGGCTTTCGCCAGGTAATGTCGCTGCATGCCCGGGTACGGATAATCCTGCAAAGACATCTGCAGCTGGTACCCCTGTTTTTCATAGAACGGACGCGCCTGGAAGCTGGCGGTATCGACCAGCGCGTGCTTGCAGCCTTTGCGCCTGGCTTCTTCTTCGGCCGTCCTGATGAGCTGGCTGCCCACGCCGGATCCGCGCACGGCATCGCTCACCCAGAGAAAGTCGATATTCAGCCAGTCGCCTTTGCGCACCCCAATGAGCCCGCCGAGCATGGTACCGATGTCGTCCCGCACGTAAACGCCAATATCCCCGCTGAATGTGGAGAGATCCAGAAACTGCGCATTGTAGGCTCTCAGGCCGGTGAGTAACTCTTCTTTTTCCTGCGCCGTAACCGCATGAGTAATGCTCAGGTGCATATTTTTTCTCCTTGTTATCTGTGCCGTTTCACTATCTCACACACGCAACGTAGAGAAAATTCATACTTTCGGCTGGCGGCGCTACACTGAATGTAACGATATATTTCATGGGAAGCCTGTGACGTCAAAAGGGGGTTGTTGATGAAAGCTGCACACCTTGTCTGCCTGCTGGTTTGTCTGCTGTTCGCCGCGTTTGTCCATGCTCAGGAAAAGGAGGATCCGGCGAAAGAGGCGCAGATTAAGCAGCAGGTCCTGAAAGATATTAAGAAAACCTGTACGCCACAGAAAAAGCAGAGCGATAAAGCATGGCAGGCGATGATTTTGTCCTCCGAGGCCAATCAGCTGCTGATCAAAAATGCCGTTACCGCCGTGAAGCGCGACAACCTGGATGCCTACTGGGCGGCGGTTGGTCAGGTGGATTGTATGGAAGATTACTGAGGGCTGGAAACGTGCTTCTCGCCGGGTGGCGGCTGCGCCTTTCCCGGCCTACACAACATGTTTAACGCTTACGCACGTCTGGAATGATCAAATCCCCGCGCAGCACATACGAACCCAGCATCTGCGTTTTCTCCGTCAGCCAGCTCACGATACGCGCCGCCATGGCATCCATAGAATATTCAATCGCCGGGATCACCGGAATACCCGGCAGGTGCAGCGATCCGGCCAGGCTAAAGACCATAATGTCGTCCGGCACGGATTTATTAAACGCCTGCAGCTGCGGGATCACCCGCTGGGCTTCCTGCTCGTCCGCCACCAGCAGCGCGTTGAAGTTCAGCGTGCTGGCGTTATTCAGCAGCTCCTGTAGCGCAACGGACGACGAGGTCGCGTCCATGAACACAAGGTTGCGATTAAAGGGCAGGAAATTTTTCTCCAGCGCGTGCTTGTAGCCGAGCAGCACCTGGTCAGCAAAACCGCTGCCGTGCGGATGGATCAGGGCAATCTGGCGTCGCCCCTGGCTGGTCAGGTAGTTACAGGCGGTTTCGGCGGCAAAGGCGTGATCGAACTGGATGCTGTTGGAATTATCAGACTCCATGCAGTCCACCAGAATGACGTTGTCCATGTCGACGTCCAGCGGGAAACGCGCGCCAATCACCAGGATGTCATCGCAAAGCCCGCAGGAGAGTTCCTCAAGAGCGTGCATCACTTCCGCTTTGCTGTGCGCGAAACGCAGCAGCAGGTGTTTTTGATGCTGGCTGAGCTGTTTTTCCAGCGCGTAGAGATAACCGGTGGTCTGGTTAATGTTTTCCTGGGCGCAAATCACCCCGATACAGCCCGTAGACTGGCTCAGCAGCGACTGGGCAATCACATTAGGCCGGTAGTTAAGCTCATCCACTGCCTTCAGAACGGCCTGACGGCTGGCTTCCTTTACGCCACGCGACCCACTCAACACTCGCGATACCGTGGCTTTAGACACCCCGGCAAGACGTGATACATCATTGATTGTCGACATCTCTTTCCCCTGGCAGGCTTACCTCGCGCCTGCAAATTCCATGACCGCTTCGGCTCACATTATAGCCAGAGCGGAGTATATCCGTTTCCGTTTTCCATGGAAACCGATTTTCCGTTTCCACTCCAAATGATGTCAAAACAGCCAAATTATGTGACCTGCATCCGGTTAATTAGCCTCATAAGTATTGGATCTTGATGGTTGTCACAGTTCTGTCTTTTATGAATGGAAACCGGTTTCCGTATCATGTCCAATCATCCTCGCAATAACTTTTTACATTTAGAGGATGGTTGTCGATGTTCAAGATTATGCTGTGCTGCTCTGCCGGGATGTCCACCAGCCTGTTGGTCAGCAAAATGGTCGATGTCGCGAAAGAACGTGGTTTGTCGGTGAAGATTGATGCGTACGGTGTTTCCGAATTTGATACGCAGTTTCCGCAATACCAGGTGGTACTTCTCGGACCGCAAGTGAAATACATGTTACAGACACTCTCAGACAAGGCGGCGACGCATGGCATTCCGGTGCAGCCCATCGACATGATGGACTACGGCATGCAGCGTGGCGATAAAGTACTGGACTTTGCTCTGTCGCTCATCGAAGCGGCACACTAAAAGGTGTTCACATGAGTTCGTTATATCAATCCATGGTTGCGGTGATTGAGCAGTCAATTACCCCGCTGGCCGCGAAGCTCGGTCAGCAAAAGTACGTGATTGCCATCCGCGACGGCTTTACCGCCGCGCTGCCGTTTATGATCATCGGCTCGTTTATGCTGGTGTTCATCTTCCCGCCGTTCTCGGCGGATACCACTAACAGCTTCGCCCGCGGCTGGCTGGATTTTTCCCAAACCTACCGCGAACAGCTGATGCTGCCGTTTAACCTCAGCATGGGCGTGATGACCTTCTTCATCTCGGTAGGGATTGGGGCGAGCCTGGGGCGTCAGTTTAACCTCGACCCGGTGATGTCCGGCCTGCTGGCCTTTATGGCCTTCCTGCTGGTCGCCGCGCCGTATGCCGACGGCAAAATCTCAACCCAGTACCTCTCCGGCCAGGGCATCTTCACCGCGCTGATCGCCGCCATTTACTCAACCCGCGTGTACGCCTGGCTGAAGCAGAACAACGTCACCATCCGCCTGCCAAAGGAAGTGCCCACCGGCGTGGCGCGTTCGTTTGAGATCCTGATCCCGGTGATGGTGGTGATCGGCACGCTGCACCCGCTGAACCTGTTCATTGAAGCGCAGACCGGGATGATTATCCCGCAGGCGATCATGCACCTGCTGGAGCCGCTGGTGTCCGCGTCTGACTCCCTGCCTGCCATTCTGCTCTCCGTGCTGCTGTGCCAGATCTTCTGGTTCGCGGGTATCCACGGCTCGCTGATTGTTACCGGCATCATGAACCCGTTCTGGATGGCGAACCTCTCGGCAAACCAGGCGGCACTGGCCGCAGGCGCGGCGCTGCCGCACGTTTATCTGCAAGGTTTCTGGGATCACTACCTGCTGATTGGCGGCGTCGGTTCCACCCTGCCGCTGGCCTTCCTGCTGCTGCGCAGCCGCGTTACCCACCTGCGCACCATCGGCAAAATGGGCGTGGTGCCAAGCTTCTTTAACATCAACGAGCCGATTCTGTTCGGCGCGCCGATCATCATGAACCCGATGCTGTTTATCCCGTTCGTGTTCGTTCCGCTGGTCAACGCCTGCCTGGCGTACGGCGCCACGAAGCTCGGCTGGCTGGCACAGGTGGTCTCGTTAACCCCGTGGACTACGCCCGCGCCGATTGGCGCCTCGTGGGCGGCGAACTGGGCGCTGAGCCCGGTGGTGATGTGCCTCGTCTGCATGGTGATGTCGGCGCTGATGTACCTGCCGTTCCTGCGCGCCTATGAGCGTACGCTGATTAAAAACGAAGAGCAGAAAGCCCAGGCTGCAGCCGTGGGTGCCGCTGAAGCCACAAGTAATTAAGTCAAAGAGGAAGGGTCATGAAATACGCATTTCCCGATAACTTCTGGTGGGGCAGCGCAAGCTCCGCTCTCCAGACGGAAGGGACACGAGAGGGTGAAACCACGTGGGACTACTGGTTTGCCCGCGAGCCGAACCGTTTTCACAACGGCGTGGGGCCGCAGCACACCTCCACGTTTTATCAGCACTGGAAAACGGACATTCAGCTGTTAAAACAGCTGAACCACAACAGCTTTCGTACCTCGATTAGCTGGGCGCGCCTGATCCCCGACGGTATCGGTGAAGTGAACCCGGACGCGGTCGATTTTTATAATCAGGTCATTGATGAGCTGAATGAACAGGGCATCACGCCCTTTATCACCCTGTTCCATTTCGACATGCCGATGGCGATGCAGGAAATTGGCGGCTGGGAAAACCGTGACGTAGTGGACGCGTACGCCCGCTATGCGCAGATTTGCTTCGAGCTGTTCGGCGACCGCGTGCTGCACTGGTTTACCTTCAACGAGCCGATCGTGCCGGTGGAAGGCGGTTATCTGTACGACTTCCACTACCCCAACGTAGTGGATTTCCGCCGGGCGGCCACCGTGGCTTATCACACGGTGCTGGCCCATGCGAAGGCGGTTCAGGCCTACCGCGCCGGGCACTACGCGGGGGAGATCGGCATCGTGTTGAACCTGACGCCGTCGTATCCGCGTTCGCAGAACCCGGCAGACGTGAAGGCGGCGCACGTTGCAGATCTGATGTTTAACCGCAGCTTCCTCGACCCGGTCCTGCGCGGCGAATACCCGGCCGATCTGGTGGCGCTGCTGAAATCTTACGACCAGCTGCCCGCCTGCAAGCCGGAAGACGGTTTCCTGATTGCGGAAGGGAAAATCGACCTGCTCGGCATTAACTACTATCAGCCGCGTCGCGTGAAGTGTCGCGACAGCGCGGTGAACCCGCAGTCGCCGTTTATGCCGGAATGGTTCTTTGATAGCTACGAGATGCCGGGCCGCAAGATGAACCCCTACCGCGGCTGGGAAATCTACGCGCCGGGTATTTACGATATTCTGATTAACCTGCGCGACAATTACGGCAACCCCCGCTGCTTTATTTCTGAAAACGGCATGGGCGTCGAAAACGAGCAACGTTTTATTGAAAATGGCCAGATTAACGATCAATACCGCATTGATTTTATATCTGAGCATTTAACGTGGCTGCATAAAGGCATAAGCGAAGAGTGTAATTGTCTTGGCTACCATATGTGGACATTTATTGATAACTGGTCGTGGTGTAATGCCTATAAAAATCGCTACGGATTTATCCAGCTCGATTTGGAGACGCAGCAGCGCACCATTAAGAAAAGCGGGGAGTGGTTTGCCGCCACCGCCTTAAATAATAGCTTTGATAAAGAGTAATGATGATGATCGCACTAGAAGAAGCCGTAATGGAAATTATCGTCAACGCCGGGCAGTCCCGCAGCCTGTGCTTTGAAGCGCTGCACGCGGCGCGCCAGGGCAACATTGACGAAGCCAAAAGCCTGCTGCGCGAAGCCGACGGCTACGCGCGTCAGGCGCACAAGATGCAGACCAAACTGATTGAGCAGGACGCGGGCGAAGCCCGCCAGCCGATGACCTTAATTATGGTGCACGCGCAGGATCATTTAATGAACTCCTTATTAGCGCGTGAATTATCCGAAGAAATTATTCATTTATATCAGAGATAGTCTATGGCGAAATAAATTACTGTAATACCTCTGTACCTAAAACTAGAAATCCACTTGTTCTGATGATAGCGACATATTCTGTCAGATCGGAGCGGGATGGTTATTGTCTGAATAAAATTAAACTATATTGAGATAACCATGAATACGATTAAAAAACTTCCATTAACCATGGCGGTTATCGCCGCGCTTTGCCCAATTTCCGTGCTCGCCCAGGAATTCACGCAGGAGCAAATCGACGCCATTGTGGCGAAAGCGGTGGATAAAGCCCTGGCCGAACGTCAGGCCAAAATGGATGCCGCCGTCGCGAAAAAAGCGGACGTGGTGACCGAGCCGCAGAGCGCGGCGCAATCCCCGGACATGGCGATTCCGTTCGGGATTAAATTTACCGGCTACGCCCGCTATGGCGCGCACTTCCAGGCCGCCGATCAGAAATATGTGGCGGTCGATGGCTCCTACAACGGCGCGTCCGCAATTGGTCGTCTGGGTAACGAAGGCAACGGCGGCGAGTTCCAGCTCTCTAAAGCCTTCAAGGGCGAAAACGGCGCCATCTGGGACATCAACGTGATGATCGACCACTGGGGCGACGAAGTTAACCTGAAAAAGGCCTACGCGGGGGTGACCAATATTATGGCCTCCAACCCGAATGCCTATTTCTGGGCCGGTCGCGACTTCCACCAGCGTCCGCAGCAGGGCATCAACGATTACTTCTGGATGAACCACGACGGACAGGGCGCCGGGGTGAAGAACTTCGATATCGGCGGCGTGCAGTTTGACGTCGCTGCCGTGGCGGCAGTGGAATCCTGTAGCCCGGAAGTGATGGAAGACGAAGCGAACCCGTCACGCATCACCTGTACCGGCGGGTCCGGCACGGGCGACAAAGGTAACTACGCGGCCACCTCTAAAATCCACGGTATGAAGCTCGGTCCGCTGGATCTGGAGCTGTACGCCAACTACGGCTTTGATTCAAAAGCGGTGGAGAGCGATGAGCGTCTGAACGCCTGGCAGGGCGGCGTGGTGCTGAGCCACACCAACGACAGCGGCGTGAACAAGGTGATTGCCCGCTACTCCGATAACTCGGACAACAGCGTGTTCAATAAAACCGAAGACCTGACCACGGTCTACGCCAGCTTCGAAGGGCTGTACAAATTCACCCAGGCCACGCAGGTGGAGTACATCCTCGCCTTCCACGACTACGACAACAGCCGTGATAAGACCGACAACCGTAAGAACTACAACGCCATCGTGCGTCCGATGCACTGGTGGAACGACGTTCACTCCACCTGGCTGGAAGCGGGCTGGCAGCACGTGGATTACGACAACGGCGGCGATAATAAGGGCTGGAAGCTGACCCTGTCGCAGAACATGTCTATCGCCATGGGGCCAGAGTTCCGTCCGATGCTGCGCTTCTACGTGACCGGCGGCAAGGTGGATAACGCACGCACCGCGCGCGTGAATAACACCAAAGACGAGACGCTCGACGACTTCAACGTCGGCGCGATGTGGGAGGCGTGGTTCTAGTAGAGCGCCGTTTGTTTCGCCCGGCGGCGCTGCGCTTGCACGGGCCTACAAGGTTTTGTAGGCCGGGTAAGCGTAGCGCCACCCGGCAAGATCCCATGTTATGCTACAAAAAAACCAACATAACAGGGGAGAAAATGGGTTCCACACGTAAAGGGATGCTGAACGTTCTGATCGCCGCCGTTTTATGGGGCAGTTCCGGCGTTTGCGCGCAGTACATCATGGAGAAAAGCCACATTTCTTCGCCTTACCTGACCATGGTTCGCCTGCTGTTTACCGGCGTGATCCTGCTGACGCTCTCCTTCGTTCACGGCGACAAGATTTTCTCGGTCATCAAACATCGCAAAGACGCCCTCAGCCTGCTGATATTCTCACTTGTCGGCGCGCTCACCGTGCAGCTCACCTTCCTGCTGACGATTGAAAAATCCAACGCAGCGACCGCTACCGTGCTGCAGTTTCTGTCACCGACCATCATTGTGGCGTGGTTTGCCCTGGCGCGGAAAAAGCGTCCCGGCGTGTTTGTGCTGTCGGCCATCATGACGTCGCTAGTTGGCACCTTCCTGTTGGTGACCCACGGCGACCCAACCTCGCTCTCCATCTCGCCTGCCGCACTGTTCTTCGGTATCGCCTCGGCGTTTGCCGCCGCGTTTTATACGACGTACCCGTCAACGCTTATCGCCCGCTACGGTACGCTGCCGATTGTCGGCTGGAGCATGTTGATTGCCGGGTTAATGTTGACGCCGTTCTACGCCGGGCGCGGGACGACCTTCGTGATTGACGGCAGCCTGCTGCTGGCGTTTTTCTATCTGGTTGTGATCGGCACGGCGCTGACGTTCAGCCTGTATCTGAAAGGCGCGCAGATGATTGGCGGGCCGAAGGCGAGCATTCTGAGCTGTGCCGAACCGCTGAGCAGCGCGTTGCTGTCGGTGATTTTGCTGGGCGTGGCGTTCACCCTGCCGGACTGGCTGGGAACGCTGCTGATTGTGTCGTCGGTGGTGCTGATTTCGATGGATTCGCGTAGAAGGGTTAAGGCATCGGCGTAGCCTGATGCCCTCACCCCAACCCTCTCCCACGGGAGAGGGAGAAAAACACTACTTCGCTTTAACCTTCCCTGCCACCAGCAGCGCCGTCAGCAGCATCAGCGTACCGGAAATCACCAGCGGTGACGTCAGCCCCAGATGGTCGAGCGCCACGCCGCCAATGGCCGCACCGCAGGTGTTTGCCAGCTGGATCACCGCCACCTGAATCGACCCGGCTTTTTCCGCCTGATCGGCAAGCGAGCGGGTGATCCACGTCGACCAGCCCACCGGCACCAGCGCGAAGGCAAAGCCCCAGATAATCGCAATCGCCGACGCGACCCACTTATCGCTGCCCCACAGCACCAGCACCGTGGCGCTCACTGCCAGCACCAGCGGCGCACCCGCCAGCGCCACCTTCAGGGAGCGCTTCAGGAACTGTGACGACAGCGACGTGCCAACAAAGCTGGCGATACCGAAGCTCAGGAGCACCAGCGTCAGGCCGTCGACGTCAAAGCCCGCCATGGTCATATACACCGGGCGTATATAGGTGAAGAAGGCAAACTGCCCGGCAAAGGACATAAAGATCGCGGTCATCCCTGCCAGCACGCCGGGGCGCTTCAGCAGGCTGAACATGTTCTGCTTATGATGCGCCGCTTCGCCCGGCAGGGACGGCAGCGCCTTCCACACCCAGATAATGCAGAGCAGGCCCATCACTGCCGCCGCGTTGAAGACGTTACGCCAGCCGATAATCCCGCCCAGGAAACTGCCCAGCGGCGCGGCAATCACCAGCGCGATAGAAACCGCACCGAAGATAACGGAAAGCGCTTTTGGCACGGTGCGCGCAGGCACCAGGCGCATGGTCAGCGAGGCGGACATCGCCCAGAAGCCGCCGAGCCCCAGCCCCAGACAGGCGCGCCCGAGCAGCAGCAGGGTGAAGCTTTCCGCGAAGGAGACCAGCAGGCATGAGAGCGTCAGTAGCACGCTGAACAGGATGACCACTTTACGGCGGTCGATGGTGCCAATCACCTGGGTGATAAACAGGCTGGCGAACATCGCCACGAAGGCGGTGACGGTAACGGACTGACCCGCCACGCCCTCGGAAATGCCCAGATCCTGCGCCATCGGCGTCAGGAGGCTGACCGGCAGAAACTCAACGGTAATCAGGCAGGCGACGCAGAACGCCACGGCGAAGACGGCCGACCAGTTGGGGCGTGAAACCTCGTTGGTCTGCGGTCTGGTCGTGGGCTGGATATGTTCTGTCATGGCGTCACCTGAAGATAAAAACGTACGGAAAAGTCGCGCAGTTTATCATCAAAAGTGTGACGAATTTAACGTTTAGACAACTTTTGTCGTTTTTACAGGGGATCAGTGCAGATAAAACACGCCCTCTTCCGGCAGGAAGAGCTGGTTATAGCGCAGCTGGAAGGCGTTCAGCTCCTGCGGATCGGGTTCCATCTCGCGCATAAAGCCAAGCGCGAGACGAATTTGTGCATCGGTGATAGGCGCAGCCAGGCGGGCTTTACGCAGCAGGCGGTGCCACGTGTGCAGGTTCTCTTCACTACCGTCGACAATGCAGACCTGCCAGATCAGCAGCACCTGAGCCGCGTTTTGCAGATGCGCTTCGTCCGGGCGCTCAAGGTAGCGGATAAACTCATTGCCCGACGTTTTACCAAACTGATCGATCATCGACTCGACCGGCATCGGGGTGATGCCCAGACGTTCGCTTAAACGTTTGATGGCGCGGCGGGAATCTGAGGTCAGGACGCGAAATCCCACCACAAACACCACGGCAAGCGTTGCCAGCATTATCCAGACCATGCGTTCTCCTTAGACTAGCCGCTCATCATAGCGGGAAACGCACGGCGTCGACAGCGGGTAGAAGCATAATAGTGAATGGAAAAGCGCTGGAAAAAGGGCAGGAAAGACGTTTTAGTTTTTATGGGGACGATTATATATACACGGTGTATGGTCAATGCCTGGCGGTAACGAATCTTCACTTCAGGGAAAGAGCGAACATGTCCATAACAATCAGTGTCCTGCTGGAGAACAGACCTAATCCCGGCGCTAAAAATTTACTGCGAGCTAAAGCAGGACTCAGCCTGTTTATACAGGATGAAAATGATTCCATTCTGTTTGATACCGGTCCGGATGATAGCTTCATACATAACGCAGCTCTGATGGGAGTCGATTTGACCCGTCTGACCGCAGCTGTACTTTCTCACGGGCACTATGACCATTGCGGCGGCGTTCCGTGGTTACCGGATAATTGCCGGATCGTCTGCCATCCCCACGTGGCCTGCGAGCGCTACTCGGCAATACAGTTTTCAGGGTATACCGCCAGATTAAAAAAGTTGTCGCTGAAAAATGATTATTCACACTATCGCATGGAGTACAGCAGCACCCCGCTCCAGATTGGGAAGCGCTTTATATGGTCAGGGGAGATCCCTGTCGCCAAACCGCACGCATACGGTGTTATCGGTGGTAAAAATGCGAATGTGGATTATGTGAAAGATGAAGGGGTTCTAATTTATAAATCTGACCGTGGCCTGGTCATTTTTATCGGCTGTGGGCACCGAGGTCTGATCGATATTGTGCATCACTGTCAGAGAATAACCGGCATCAACCATATTCATGCAATTTTCGGTGGTTTCCATCTTCGCTGTGCGTCACCGCGTAAGCTCTGGGCACTCAGGCAGTTTCTGCACGGCCTACAACCCGACAAAATAATGGGCTGCCATTGTACGGGTAAATGGGGCAATTTGTGGTTGCCGGACGCGGTTACCCCGGCAACAGGGGATATTTTTGTTCTGGGCTAGGTCTTAACTCAGCTAATAAAAAAGCCCGGCATCACACACCGGGCAAAGAAGTTACCTGCACACTCAGGCTGTTTTTAATTTCTGCGCACGATTCTCACGGCGAATTTTACGTTCTTCCAGCACCGCGACCATCGCCATCAGGACGATACAGCCAATCGCTGCTGCATCAAGCGCCGCGAAGGTGCCCGCCCAGCCGGTGAGGCCGAAAATCGGCGTGCCGTCAGCAATCATCCCCAGACCCAGCTTGGCGAAGCTGTCGCCGATCAGGTAGGCGAAGGTGCCCTTAATCCCATCGGCGGCGCCGATCGCTTTTTTCGGGACGAAGCCCACTGCCGCCACGCCGATCAGCAGCTGCGGACCAAACACCAGGAAGCCGAGCGCGAACAGGGATGCGAGGTAAACGTACTGGTTGCTGGCGTGCTGGTAGACGCCGAGGGTGGCGATAATCAGTGCCAGCGCGACGCAGGCCACCAGCGCGCGACGGCCGTTGGCGAGGTCGGAGAGCCAGCCCCACAGCAGGGTACCAACCAGCGCGCCCACTTCGAACAGGGTGAAGCCCTGAATCGCCACCTCTTTAGAGAGCTTCAGCTCCTGGAAGGCGTACACGGTGGACCACTGGTCGATGCCGATACGCACGACGTAGAGGAAGATGTTCGAGAAGCACAGCAGCCAGATCACTTTGTTTTTCAGCACGTACTCAACAAAGATCTGCCATTTGGACATCTCGTTTTCTTCGGTCTCTTTGTCCTCTTCGCTGATCTCCTCGCCGAACAGCTCTTCGGCTTTGCCGAGGCCGTACGATTCCGGGGAGTCACTACCGTAGCGCAGGCCGATAAAGCCGACAATCAGGGCGATAATCGACGGGAAGATAAACATGCCGATCACGTGGCCGTCGAACAGGTAGTTCGCGCCAAACAGCGCTACGCCAGCCGCACCGGCACCGCCGAGGTTGTGGGAGATGTTCCACATGCCGAGGTACGAACCACGCTTGCGGCGCGGGGTCCATTTGGTGATGGTGGAGTAGCTGCACGACCCGCCGGTACTCTGGAAGAAACCGCTCAGGGCGTAGAAGGCGATCATCAGGAACAGGCTAACGGACCCTGCGCCCATGCTGGCGCTGAAGCCGAGCATACAGATGGCGGAGAGGATCAGCATAAACGGCAGGAACTGCTTGGTGTTTTTGCCATCCGCGTAGTAGGACACGACGGTTTTACCCACGCCGTAGGTGATGGAGAAGCCCAGGCCAATCATCCCCAGCTGCGTCATGCTCAGCCCGTAGGTGGAGATCATGTCGTTCTGCGCGATGTTAAAGTTTTTGCGGATCAGGTACATGGTCAGGTAGCCGATGAAGACCACCAGATAAGACTGCATGAACGGTTTGAACCACATTTTGCGCCGCACGTCGAGCGGCAGATCCAGGGTCGGCTTGCGCACCTGATTTAAGAAGGCCAGCATGACTGAGTTACTCCTGAGCTGATTTTTGCAGCATTGTAAAAACCAGCCGGGAGAGATGCCTGAGACAGCGTCCAGGTGAAACCGGGAAAATTTCTTAGTTTTGCGCCACTCGGCAGCAAAAGGTGAGGCGCGTCACGCTTCGCGCGGCGCCTGCGCGTTCAAAAACGGCAGCAGCAGCAGGGCGGAGATCCCCGCCGCGATGGCGATCACCGCGAAGAATCCGCTCCAGTGCCAGATGTCGATCACCCGCGCCAGCGGCCAGCCGGAGAGCGATGCGCCAAGGTAAGCAAACAGCCCGACAAAGCCCGTCGCCGCGCCTGCCGCCTCTTTGTGCGAGCACTCTGCCGCCGCCATGCCGATCAGCATCTGCGGGCCGAACACGAAGAAGCCGGTGGTGAAGAAGCACGCCGCCTGCATCACGTAGCTGGCAAACGGCATCAGCCACAGCGAGCCAACGGAGAGCAAAATCCCGGCGGCGAATATCAGGTTCATCGGGCCGCGGTTGCCGTTGAACAGCTTGTCCGAGCCCCAGCCCGCCACCAGCGCGCCGATAAACCCGCCCAGTTCGAACATCGTCACCGCCGAGTTGGCGGTCACCAGGTCCACGCCGAGCGTCTCGGACATGTACAGATTGCCCCAGTCGTTGATGGCCGCACGCACCACGTACACCAATACGTAGCAGAGCGACAGCAGCCAGATATACGGGTTTTTCAGCACATATTTGGTGAGGATCTCTTTGCGCGTCAGCCCCGCCCCCTCCTGCTGTTGCGCCATTTCCATCTCGTCGTGCCGCCAGTCGCCCACCGCGGGCAAGCCAACGGTTTGCGGCCTGTCGCGCAGGCGCCAGCAGAGGAATAGCCCGGCGAGAATGGCAAGCCCGCCGGCAATCATCATCCCCGCGCGCCAGCCGTAGTGCAGCGCTGCGGCACCGACCACCATCGGGATCAGCGCCCCGCCGACATTATGCGCGGTGTTCCAGATTGCCCACCAGCCGCCGCGCTCGTTGCGCGAATACCAGGCGGTGAGCAGGCGGGCGCAGACCGGCGCGCCCCAGCCCTGGAAGAAGGCGTTCAGCGCCCACAGCAGGGCGAAGGCCCACAGCGACGTCGAGAAGCCAAACAGAATGTTGACCACGCCGGTGGCGATCAGCCCAACGCCCATAAAATAGCGCGCGTTAGAGCGGTCGCTGACGATGCCGGAGAAGAACTTCGACAGGCCGTAGGTGATGTAAAACAGCGTCGCCAGCAGGCCGATATCGGTGCGCGTCATCACGCCGCTGGCGAGGATCTCCGGCGCGGCGGCGTTGAAGCTTTTGCGGGTAAAGTAGAAGAGCGCGTAGCCGAGCCAGATAGCGATCAGAATATGGCGACGCCAGTAGCGGTAGCGGGCGTCGATTTCCGCTTTGTCACCTATCGGTGCGGCGTTCGCGGGGGTCTTAAACATGGTGGCTCCTTAGCGGCAGGCTGACGCTGACGCGCGTCCCGTGGGTGCAGGAGAGGTTCAGCGTGCCGCCGAGCGCCTTCACGCGCTCGCGCATGCCCGCCAGGCCAAAGCCCTGCTGGCCGGAGCCCGGCGGCAGGCCGCAGCCGTCGTCTTCAATTACCAGCATCAGACGTTCGTCCTGCTCCCAGCCCTGTATCGTGACCGCGCTGGCACTGGCGTGTTTGACGATATTGTTCAGCCCCTCCTGACAGACGCGGAACAGCGTCACGCGCTGGCCTTCGCTCAGGACAGATTCGTTAATTCGCCAGTCGAGATGGCTGACAATGCCGCGGCTTTCCAGCTCCATCTCGCGCATCAGGGAACGCACCGCCTGCTCCAGCGACAGGTCGTCGAGCTGACGCGGACGCAGCCTGCCGAGGAGACGTCGCACCGAGTCATACACGCCCAGCGAAAGCTGCTCGATATGCGCTCCGCCCTGCTTCACGCCCGCGTTTTCCGCCGCCAGACGCTGGACAATGCCCGCCTGGGTGCGGATGGCGGTGATCGTCTGGCCGATATCATCGTGCAGCTCGCGGGCGACCTCCTGCCGCACGCTCTCTTCGGTCTCCAGCAGGCGTTCAGCCAGACGCCGGTTGCGCGCCAGCTCGATTTGCAGGGACTGGTTCAGCTCGCGCAGGCGCTGAATGCCCGCGCCGAGCAGCAGCCCGGTCAGGCTCTGGGCCAGCAGGGAAAGCAGCAGGTCCACCGGATGGTCGTGCCAGGTCTGGCTGGCGATCAGCGCGATGGCGTTCATTAGGGTGGCGATCAGCGCCCCCTGCCAGCCGTAGTGCCAGGCCAGGGCGATAATCGGCAGCGCAAGGCAAAATGGGGTAAAGCGTGAAAGCTCGGCAGGTAAACCCAACTGAAGCCACAGGCTCACCACGAACAGCAGCAGATACCAGATGAGGTGCCGGGCGCGCCAGTTCACCGGTTGGGAAACCAGCGCCGGGCCGAGCGGCTGCCAGACGGTACTGGTGAGGTAATGCCAGATAACGAGGCAGGTCGGCGCGAGGGTCAGGCCGCCGGTGAGGGTCAGCAGCAGCGCGTTGAGCATCTCCTTATCACCCGCCCACGGCAGGGACTGCAGTAGCGCGGCGGCAATCAGCGCCGCCCCCTGTCGCAGCAGCGTACGCCAGTCGCGCTGGTGACGGTAGCGGGAAATGAGGGCAACAGGGAGCAGCGTGAGCAGGCTTCCGGTCATCAATAATGGCAGGTGCACCAGAGCGACTTCCTGCGCCAGCCAGACCAGCAGCAGCCACTCTGCGCCCAGCAAAACGGGCCAGTAGCCGCGCGGGCACTGGAGCATGAGCCCCAGTCGCAGGCCGAAGGGGAACAGCAGCACCGCCAGCTCGGGGCGTTCCACCAGGTGCAGGCTGATGCTCCATAAGCAGAACCATGCGGCGGAGAAGATAAAAAAGCTGGCAACGACGGCGATCAGCCGCGAAAAGACGGGACTCATTGCCAGCTGTCGAACATGCGGCGCGCCAGCTCGACGTCGTTGCTGACGTTAAGTTTTTCCATCAGGTTGGCGCGGTGAACGTGTACGGTTTTCGGGGACAGTTCCAGCTCGGCGGCAATCTCTTTTACCGACATTCCCTGCGCGAGTTTTTCCGCAACCTGGCGCTCGCGTCTGGTGAGCGGATCCTGACGTCCGGCCGCCAGCTTGATGGCGATATCCGGCGTTAAATAGCAGCCGCCGGTGGAGACGGTGCGCACGGCGGCGATCAGTTCGTCCGGGCTACAGCGTTTGGAGAGAAACCCGCGCGCCCCCGCGTTGAGCGCCTGCTCGACCAGCGCCGGGCTGTCGTGGACAGACAGCATAATCGTCGACATTCCTTTCGGCAGCTGGCTTAGCAGCTCCAGCCCGGAGAGATCCGGCATCGAGATGTCGCAGATACAGACCTGCACCCCGCGCCCCGGCAGGCCCGCCAGCGCATCGCGACCGGAGCCAAACTCGGCCACGACCTGGAAATCTGGTTCGAGGTTGAGAAGCTGGGCAAAGCCAGAGCGGACGATAAGGTGGTCGTCGATAAGGGCGATGGTGGTCATGTGTCTTCCTGCGGTCTGAAAACGCCGGATGGCGCTGCGCTTATCCGGCCTACAAGAGCGAAAGACGCTTACCTTAAGCGATCTATTCGAAAAACACCGCAATTTTGTTAAACATGGTGGGATCGGACTGGTTACGCGCCACGTTGGTGACATCTTCCAGCTTGTCGATCTGCGCCATCATCTGCTCCAGACGCTGGTCATCGTTGACCAGTAGCCAGATGCGACTGTGCTCGCTGCCCTGAATCGGCAGACAGAGAATGCCTTCCACGTTAAACGCCCGGCGGGCAAACAGCCCGCAGACGTGGGTCATGACGCCAGGGTGGTTGCGGACGGTGAGTTCCAGAATGACGTTATCATGTTGTTTCTGCATGGCTTATTCTCCCACCATCTCAGTATTTGCCGCACCCGGCGGCACCATCGGATACACTTTTTGTTCAGGGTCGATACGCACGTGGATCAGCGCCGGGCCAGGGCGAGAAATCGCCGCCTGCAGCGCCGCGTGGGCATCCTCTTCAGCGTTCAGATCGCAGGTGTGCAGGCCAAAACCGGCGGCAATCTGCATAAAGTTAATCATTCCCGGGTAGGTCGCCGCAAACACGCCCTGCTTGTAGAACAGGCTCTGCTGCTGATGCACCAGACCCAGCGCCTCGTTGTTCATCAGGATGATTTTCACGTCTAACTGGTTTTCGGCCGCGGTCGCCATCTCCTGAATGTTCATCATCAGGCTGCCGTCGCCGGAGAAGCAGATGACCTTGCGGTCCGGGTTGGCGAGCGCTGCACCAACTGCTGCAGGCAGACCAAAGCCCATAGTGCCCAGACCGCCGGAGGTCAGCCACTGGCGCGGACGGTTCAGCGGGTAGGCCTGAGCGGTCCACATCTGATGCTGGCCGACGTCGGTGGTGATAATCGCGCTGTCGTCCACGCAGGCGGCAACGGCGTTGATAAGACCATAGTGGCTCAGCGGGTCGCCTTCGGTTGGGATGGCGCCCGGGAACTCGCGCTGCAGATCGGTCACCAGCTGACGCCAGTCGGCGCGGTCGGTTGCGTCCGTCTGCGGGATCAGCTCCGCCAGCACTTCGGCAACATCGCCCTGAATCGCCACGTGCGGCTGCTTGATTTTACCCAGCTCGGCGCGGTCGATATCCACGTGAATGATTTTCGCGTTCGGGCAGAACTGCTCGGTTTTGCCAATCGCCCGGTCATCAAAACGCGCGCCCATAACAATCAGCAAATCCGCCTCTTGCAGGATGTAGTTGGTGCTGCGCGCGCCGTGCATGCCCAGCATACCCAGGGACAGCGGGTGCGCTTTTGGCAGCATGCCGAGCGCCATCAGGGTCATGGTGGTCGGCAGGTTGGCTTTTTCCGCAAACTCACGGATTTCATCCGCAGCGTTAATCGCCCCGCCGCCCAGATAGAGCACCGGACGTTTAGCGGCGTTGATCATGGCGGCAGCATCGCGCACGCTCTCAGCGCTGAATGCTGGCGCGGGGGCACGGTCGCCCGGCTCCGGCAGCACGTCGATCTCGATCTCTGCGGTCTGGACATCCTTAGGAATGTCTATCCACACCGGGCCCGGGCGGCCGGACTGCGCAATGCGGAACGCATCGCTGATAACCTGAGGAAGTTCGCTGATATCGCGAACTAAATAGTTATGTTTGGTGATGGGGATAGAGATGCCGTAGGTATCCACTTCCTGGAACGCATCGGTACCGATCATCGAGGACGGCACCTGGCCGGTAATGCAGATCAGCGGAATGGAGTCGAGGCGCGCGTCGGCGATGGCGGTCACCAGGTTGGTTGCGCCCGGCCCGCTGCAGGCCATACAGACCGCCGGTTTACCCTGGGTACGCGCCATGCCCTGAGCGATAAAGCCTGCCCCCTGCTCGTGGCGTGCCAGGACGTGGCGGATCTGCGTGCTTTGGCTTAACGCATCGTACAGCGGCAGCACCGTGCCGCCGGGGATGCCCGCAACCGTGGTGATGCCCTGTCGCTCCAGCAGATGAACGATCAGCTGCGCGCCGGTAAAACGCGTCTTGTTGGATGTTGTGCCCGAACTTGCCATGCTCCAGTCCTTTTCTTCTGGGCCGACTTTCCGGGGAGGCTCTTAAACGAAAAACCCCGCCCGGTTTGCGCCGGCGGGGTTTTGGATTCGTGTGTTGATCCAGTCCCTACGGCGCATTGCCGACGACCACCACCACACGCACGACGACCACTGCGGCTGGTTGCGCAGTTTTTAGTAGGGTCGAAGTGAAGATGGATGAAGTCATTGGGGACCTGTGTTTGGATTCATTGATTGAATTTATACAAACACAGGTTTTCGAGCGTGACAATGGAAAAATTTTCATCTGCGCAAAAATGCGTCAGGGATCAAGTTTCGTTTGTTGGGTGGTGACACTCAAAAAGTCGACTTTGACTCACTCAATAAACAGCGCAGGTGATACCCCAAATCTGGCCGCCAGCTTTTTAATATGGTTCAGCGTAAGCTGTCTCTGACCATTCAGAACCCGTGAAACCATCGATTTACTGCCAATTTCATCCTGAAAATCCGATATCGTCAGGTTGTACTGATCCATTAAGGTTCTTAAAACCGCAACACCGACGGGAACGGACTCCATCTCCTTGCGTAATGCGACTATCTCTGGCCGGTTGGCTTCGTAACGGCTAATCCTGGCGCACACAATATCCAGCAAGGGGCTATCGGGCTCGTTCATGAGCAGATACTCAACCAGCTCAAGCGCATCTTTATAATCTTTCTCGCTCGGCTGTTCACCCAGTAAAGGAACAG
Source organism: Enterobacter sp. C6 (assembly GCF_008122455.1). Taxonomy (NCBI): domain Bacteria; kingdom Pseudomonadati; phylum Pseudomonadota; class Gammaproteobacteria; order Enterobacterales; family Enterobacteriaceae; genus Enterobacter; species Enterobacter sp. C6. The sequence continues at coordinate 3,537 of NZ_QPFW01000199.1, read as the reverse complement.
CCGCAACAAGGGCATGCGTAGCTTTCATTGCATCAGCGACGATCATCATTTCTTCCCCTTAGTGCGATGTTTCTCCGTAAAACGGTCATATTCCTTATGAGTAAAAACATGGCGCACATAAAACTTTTGGCTTTCAAAGAAGATGAGAGCCACTACTCTGAGATTGTTGTTTGCAATATCAATAACATAATGCTTATCCAGATACTTAAAGTTATCCAGCGTCGGAAACAGTTTTTTCAGCGCAGCAGGTGTCGGGCAATGGCTCTTTTCGATGGTGCGGCCTAAAAACAGGAGCTCTTCCTTGTGCTGCGGAAACTGAGTTACCGCATCATAAATTGCCTTCATAGAGATTAAATGCATACTGCATGCCTGCCGCGTCCGTTGCCATTATGGCAACAATACCATGCATTGCCAATGTGTCAACAAACATCGTTGCGTCATCTAACATCTGAAAACAAAAAACCCCGCCGGAGCGAGGTTTTTATCAGGGTTTTGCGGTTGGTCGCCGCAGAACACACTGTGTTACGTCAACGCAAAAAGTATACGCGATCGAAGACGAACGCGCAATTCCGGCACGGATTTTGACGTTTTTGAGTATGGATCGCCTTTCGATTTTTGTCCAAAAAATACTGTTCATACATACAGTATTTATCTATACTGAGGGTGTTCGCAGTGAGCGAGGGGGCCGCAGTTCTACCGGCGCAACGAAGTCCTGGCTGAAACGGGTGGTGCCGTCAGTGCCTTAACCCCTGAAGTGAGCACACTGTGTTACGTCAATCCAGGTGCTGGCAACAGGCGGCGGAAAGGTACGCCAGCATCGTGCTCCTTTTAACCAAAAGGAGACGCGTATGAGCGTAGTGGATATGGTGATACTTATCCTCAAACTCATTGTTGCTGTACTGCAACTGCTTGATGCTGTCCTGAAATTCCTTCGGTAATTCAGGTTCAAGTCGCACCTGAGAGGGGCGGGCAACCGCCCCTCTTTAATAACGAGGGAATGCTATGTCGCGTCTGTTGATTGAGCCTGTCACACCGGATGAGCCGGGGTATATCGCCCTGAAGGCGGAAAGTATCGCATTGAATTTCAACATGCTGCGCAGGCTGGAAGAGAGCTGGCAGCGGGGTGAGAACCGCTTTAACGCACCGGGTGAAAAGCTGCTGGGTGCGTTTCTCAACGGCAGGCTGGTCGGCGTGTGCGGCCTCAACCGCGATCCGTTCAGCCAGCAGCCGCGCGCCGGACGTATTCGCCATCTCTACGTCAGCGAGAAGTGCCGCGGGCTGGGCATTGGCAAACAGCTTTTAACCGTGGTAATGGCCGATGCCAGCATCTGGTTTGATTTCCTCAATACCCATGCGCCGGACGCTGCCTATGGGTTTTATCGCCGGGCAGGTTTTACGCTGGTCTCGGACGAACCGCGGGTGACGCACCGCCTTTTTTGTGCGGTGTAATCGCCTGGCAGCTTCAGGATGTGAATGTTACAGTTGAGTGACAATTCACCACCCGATACGCCATGACCATCACCGTTTTCTGCATTTTGCTGTTCGCCGCACTGCTGCATGCCAGCTGGAACGCCATCGTTAAAGCCGGAACGGACAAGCTCTATTCCGCAATAAGCGTCAGCGGCTCTGCCACGGTTATCGCTCTGGTCTTACTGCCGTTTTCTCCACAGCCCTCTGCCGCAAGCTGGCCGTTTTTGATTGTTTCCTGCGCCTTACAGGTGGTGTACACCGTGCTGGTAGCGAAAACCTATCAGGTCTCCGACATGAGCCAGACCTACCCGCTGATGCGCGGCACCGCCCCGCTGCTGGTGGCGCTGATCAGCGTGCTGGCGCTCGGCGATAGCCTTTCGTGGCTCGCCTGGTCCGGGATCGGGGTAATTTGCCTGTCGATTCTGGCGATGGCGATGAACGGGCGCACGCAGTCGCGGAAAGGGATCTGGCTGGCGCTGCTGAACGCCTGTTTTATTGCCGGATATACGCTGGTGGACGGCACCGGCGTACGGCTGTCGGACACCGCGCTGGGCTATACGCTATGGACCTTCTTTATGAACGGCTTCTGCCTGCTGAGCTGGGCGATGGTGGCGCGTCGGCGCGAGGCGTCCGGCTACCTGCGTCTGCACTGGAAAAAGGGGTTGCTCGGCGGCGTTGGCACGATGGGCTCATATGGTCTGGCGCTGTGGGCAATGACGCAGGCACCGCTGGCGGTGGTCGCGGCTCTGCGGGAAACCTCCATACTCTTTGGCGCGCTGATCGCTTTTTTGCTTTTAAAAGAGAAGGTTGCGGGCCTGCGCATCGCGGCGGCGCTGGGCATTGCCGGCGGCGCCATTCTGCTGCGCCTGGCGTAAAGCACTGGCAACATTAGTTGCCGTTCTTGTTTACAAATCCTGCCTTTGCCGGTTTTTTCATTCACCAAGACAATGCTTAAATTGTCATCTCTCTGTGGTAGATTCCTCGCGCATTTATGGGAATGCGCAGTCACTTATTCTTCATTTTTCTCTTTTGGCAAAAGTATTCAGCGACATGAAAAAGCAACGGAACGTTAACTTATTGTTGATGCTGGTGTTACTGGTGGCCGTCGGTCAGATGGCGCAAACCATCTACATTCCGGCGATTGCCGACATGGCAAAGGAATTAAACGTCCGCGAGGGCGCGGTACAGAGCGTAATGGCAGCCTATCTGCTGACCTATGGCGTTTCGCAGCTCTTCTACGGCCCGCTGTCCGACCGCGTCGGGCGTCGCCCGGTGATCCTGGTGGGCATGAGCATTTTCATGGTGGCGACGGTAATTGCCATTACCACCCACAGCCTGACCGTATTGATTGCCGCCAGCGCCCTGCAGGGCGTCGGGACCGGCGTCGGCGGGGTGATGGCGCGTACCTTACCGCGCGATATGTATCAGGGTACCCAGCTGCGCCATGCCAACAGCCTGTTAAACATGGGTATTCTGGTCAGCCCGCTGCTGGCCCCGCTGATCGGCGGCCTGCTGGACACGATGTGGTCCTGGCGCGCCTGCTACGCCTTCCTGCTGGTGCTCTGCGTGATTGTCACCTTCAGCATGGCGCGCTGGATGCCGGAAACGCGCCCGCTGGATGCGCCGCGCACGAAGCTTATCACCAGCTATAAAACGCTGTTCGGCAACGGCGCGTTTACCTGCTATCTGCTGATGCTGATCGGCGGCCTGGCGGGCATTGCGGTGTTCGAAGCCTGTTCCGGCGTGCTGCTGGGCGCGGGGCTGGGCCTGAGCAGCATGGTGGTGAGCATTCTGTTTATTCTGCCGATCCCGGCGGCGTTCTTCGGCGCGTGGTTTGCCGGGCGACCAAACAAACGCTTCTCCACCCTGATGTGGCAGTCGGTGATCAGCTGTCTGCTGGCGGGTCTGATGATGTGGATCCCGGGGCTGTTTGACGTGATGTCGGTCTGGACGCTGCTCATCCCGGCAGCGCTGTTCTTCTTCGGCGCGGGGATGCTGTTCCCGCTCGCCACCAGCGGCGCGATGGAGCCGTTCCCGTTCCTCGCAGGTACGGCGGGCGCGCTGGTG
>NZ_QPFW01000198.1:0-27980 GCF_008122455.1 Enterobacter sp. C6 | reverse complement strand
GCCCAGGCCACAATACCGCCGACCAGCAGCGTAACGACGATGGCATAGCGCGGAGCCAGCGCTTTTGCGATCAGCCACGCCGCAATCATGCTGCCGCACAGCAGAAAGTGCCCTTCGAGATGCGCAAACGCGTGCAGGCCAAACTGCAGCAATACCCCCGCCAGCATGGCGGCAGCAAGCGAATGGGGGATCAGCTTCATCAGACGGGCGAAGAGCCCGGTAATGCCGCAGAGCAAAATAAGCGCGTTCGCAAAGATGAACACGCCGATGGTTTCCGCCAGCGTGACGCCGTGCAGGCTGGTGGCGAGCAGCGCCGCGCCGGGCGTCGACCAGGCGGTCAGGACCGGCGCCTTGTACCACCAGGAAAGCGCCAGCGTGCTGACGCCCATCCCAATTCCCAGCGCGGTCATCCAGCCCGCAATCTGCTGTGCGCTGGCGCCTGCCGCAGCGGCAGCCTGCCAGATGATGGCGGCCGAGCTGGCGTAACCGACCAGCACGGCGACAAATCCAGCCAGTGCGACTGGAACAAGGTGAGAGGAAGGGCGCATGAAAACTCCGTTGTGCGTTATAGCGTCCGGGATAAGGTAGCACTGTGCGCTATAGCGTACAAGTGGTATGCTGGTCGTCACCAGGAGGGAACATGGACATCACACGACATCTTGCAACCACATTGAAAACGCTGCGCCAGGCGCGCGGCTGGAGTTTGTCGAAGCTCGCAGACGAGACCGGCGTGTCAAAGGCCATGCTCGGGCAAATCGAGCGCAATGAATCCAGCCCGACGGTGTCGACGCTGTGGAAAATTGCCACGGGACTGAACGTTCCGTTTTCAGCCTTCATCACGCCGGAGGCGGACCAGCAGGCGGTATTTGACCCCCAGCAGCAGGCGATGGTCGTCAAGCCGCTCTTTCCGTGGGACGAGACGCTCAGATTTGATTATTTCTCCATTACCCTGGCACCCGGTGCGCTGAGTGAATCCACGCCGCATGAGGCCGGAGTGATTGAACATGTGGTGGTGGTCAGCGGCGAGCTGGAGATGAAGCTTGACGGCAAGTGGCAGATGATTTCTGCCGATTCGGGCGTCCGTTTTGCCGGCGATAAACCGCACGCCTACCGCAACAGCAGCGACCGGACGGTGCATTTTCACTCCCTGATTCATTATCCCCGCTGAGGCTACGCAAAACTGTTTCGCTGACGCATACTTCTGACTACAATAGCCGCCATTTTGACCATAACGGATAACGACGAAGTATGCGCCTGCAATCCCATCATCTTGAACTTTTAAGCCCGGCCCGCGACGCCGCCATAGCCCGTGAAGCGATCCTTCATGGCGCTGACGCCGTCTACATTGGCGGCCCTGGCTTCGGTGCCCGCCATAACGCCAGCAACAGCCTGAGCGATATTGCTGAACTGGTGCCGTTCGCCCACCGTTTCGGGGCGAAAGTGTTCGTGACCCTGAACACCATTCTTCATGATGATGAGCTGGAGCCTGCGCAACGTCTGATTACCGATCTCTACCAGTCCGGGGTGGATGCCCTGATTGTTCAGGATATGGGCGTGCTTGAGCTGGATATTCCGCCCATTGAACTGCATGCCAGTACCCAGTGTGATATCCGTACGGTCGAGAAGGCGAAATTTCTCTCCGACGTCGGCTTTTCACAGATCGTCCTCGCGCGCGAGCTGAATCTGAATCAGATCCGCGATATTCATCAGGCGACAGACGCGACGATCGAGTTCTTTATCCACGGCGCGCTGTGCGTGGCCTATTCCGGTCAGTGCAATATTTCCCACGCCCAGACGGGCCGCAGCGCCAACCGCGGTGACTGCTCTCAGGCCTGCCGTCTGCCGTATACCCTGAAAGACGATCAGGGCCGCGTCGTGGCGTTCGAAAAACACCTGCTCTCCATGAAGGATAACGATCAGACTGCCAACCTGGGCGCGCTGATCGACGCGGGCGTGCGTTCCTTCAAGATTGAAGGGCGCTATAAAGATATGAGCTACGTGAAGAACATCACCGCGCACTATCGCCAGATGCTGGACGCCATTATTGAGGATCGCGGTGACCTGGCGCGCGCGTCGGCCGGCCGCACCGAGCATTTCTTTATTCCGTCGACGGACAAAACGTTCCACCGCGGCAGCACGGACTATTTCGTGAATGCCCGTAAAGGGGATATCGGCGCGTTTGACTCACCGAAGTTTATCGGTTTACCGGTCGGCGAAGTGCTGAAAGTGGCGAAAGATCACCTTGATGTTGCAGTGACGGAGCCGCTGGCGAACGGCGATGGCCTTAACGTGATGATTAAGCGCGAAGTCGTGGGCTTCCGTGCGAATACGGTCGAGAAAACCGGCGAGAACCGCTACCGCGTATGGCCGAATGAAATGCCGGCCGATCTCTACAAGGCGCGACCGAACGCGGCGCTTAACCGTAACCTCGATCATAACTGGCAGCAGGCGCTGCTGAAAACCTCCAGCGAACGCCGTATCGCCGTGGATATTGAGCTGGGCGGCTGGGAAGAGCAGCTGATTCTGACCATGACCTGTGAAGACGGTATCAGCGTGACGCATACGCTCGATGGTCTTTTCGAGGTGGCAAACAACGCGGAAAAAGCGCTTAACAGCCTGAAGGATGGCGTGGCGAAGCTGGGCCAGACGATTTACTACGCCCGAGCTATCGACGTGAATCTGCCGGACGCGCTGTTCGTGCCGAACAGCCTGCTGAACCAGTTCCGCCGCGAAACGGCAGAGATGCTGGATGCCGCGCGCCTGGCACAATATCCGCGCGGTAGCCGTAAAGCCGAAGCCGTCCCTGCGCCAGTATACCCGGACACCCATTTGTCCTTCCTCGCCAACGTTTACAACCATAAAGCACGTGAATTCTATCATCGCCACGGCGTGCAGCTGATCGACGCGGCCTATGAAGCGCATGAAGAGAAGGGCGATGTGCCGGTGATGATCACCAAGCACTGCCTCCGCTTTGCGTTTAACCTGTGTCCTAAGCAGGCGAAAGGGAACATTAAGAGCTGGAAGGCCACCCCAATGCAGCTGGTAAACGGTGACGAAGTTCTGACCCTTAAGTTCGACTGCCGTCCTTGCGAAATGCATGTGATTGGCAAGATGAAAAACCACATCTTCAAAATGCCGCAGCCCGGCAGTATCGTGGCGTCCGTCAGTCCGGACGACCTGATGAAAACCCTGCCAAAACGCAAGGGCAGTTAATTACCTGACGTGCGTGTCCGGTTTGCGCGACTTCTGCCACAGGTGGTGTTCGCGCAAACCCTCCGCCGACTCTTCCGCAGCGCTTCGCAACTCATCGCTGTCGGCTTCATGACGAAGCTGATGCGCCACGTTCTTTACCCATAAATATTCATGTCCTTTGTGCCCGGCCATAAGTTGGCCTGAAAACAGCGCACAAATAAGCATTATGAAAGATAACCCTTTTTTAATCATGGATTCCTCGCTGCAAAACAATGCCGGATAATCATGTCGATTATTTCCTGGTGTTATTATTTAAAAATTAAAATTAGCGAAAAGAAAATGTCAAATAATGTGGGTTCGGAATGGCGATTAGGATGTTTCCTAAAATTCATCCTAATCTTTGTAAAGCTCCATTTCTGGACCACAATTGGATGTTTGCATTAAGGATTAATCTTATATAATAGTTATCTTGGGCTAAGGAACAGGTCATTTATAAATGAAAAAAATAGTAGCGCTTGCGCTTCTGGCGGCGGCTGTTGTAGCCGTTGCAGGGGTTCGTTATGCAGGTAATGACGAACCAGAATATATTCAATCTGCAGAAATTCGCGTGGGTTCCTATTTAACCAGCGACTATGGTGGCGTTGCCTGCACCAGCAAAAAAGTGAACGATCAGCGTTGGGAATTAGATTGCACTCATCAGGCAAGAGGAAAAACATTCCAGTTCGCGGTGTATCCCTCTGAAAAAGCACCTTATGGTGTCGCACGCTCCTTTTATCTTGAAGCCATTAACGATGACGCAAAACAGAGCGCTGAACAGGGGCTTATGCGTTATTTGCAGATCAATACCCATGCAGGTTAATAAGACTGTTTAACCTTCGTTAAGACAACGGGTGTTAGGTTGTATGGGATCCGCAGCCCGGCCATGGAGTGTCGGGACGTAGAGACCAAAATACAAATCTATCCATGCAAGCATTTACCGCCATTTTTGGCGGTTTTTTTTGCTCAGTGTTTACCCTGGTTTTATGGCTTCAGTCGATAATGTGACTGCACCAGGCCAGAAGGGAAGCTGCGGCTTGATACCAGCGTCAAATCGATATCTCCGGGCAGGGCGCCGAACAGCGACTTTCCCGACCCGAGCAGAACAGGAACGGTCGTGATCACCATATCCGCTACCAGTCCTTCGCGCAGGAACGACTGGATCACCTGTCCACCATCGAGATAGACGCGATGGACGTTCTGCATCGCCAGATCGTCGAGCACCTCCTTTGGCGTGCGGCCGGAAAACTGTACTTTGCCCCTCAATGCGTCGGGTACGGGCGTGTCGGCCAGCTGTCGGGAAAGCACCAGCACGGGCCGGTCATAAGGCCATGCATCAAAGGTCAGTACCTTCTCATAACTCCCTCGTCCCATCACGATGCAGTCTTTATCCGCGATGAACGCCGCATAGCCATGATCCTCAGTCGGGTCATCGCGCTGCAGCAGCCACTCGATATCGTCATTCTGTCGGGCGATGTAGCCATCAAGACTGGTTGCGATGAAAACGTGTGTGGTGACCATCAGGTGCTCCGTATTAACCATAAAACTAACGCCTCAGCGGGCGGTACCAGTACGTGAAAATTGTTTGCGATACTGAGCCGGGGAGAGCGCGAACTGCTGGCGAAAGTGATGACGTAATGTCGATGCCTGACCAAACCCGGTCTGTTCCGCGATGCTGTCGATGCTTAACCGGCTGCTTTCCAGATAATCTTTCGCTCGCAGCAGGCGCTCATTGATCAACCAGCGTGCGGGCGTCATTCCCGTTGCCGCCTCGAAGCGGCGAAGAAAGGTGCGCTGGCTCATTCCAACCCGACGCGCCAGCGAGTCGACGCTATGCGCGTCGATAAGATGCGTGTGCAGAAAATCAAACAGCTGGCCGAGACGTTGACTCTCCCGCAGCTGCGCCACCGGGCGGCTCAGCTGCTGCGGCTGAGATCCATCCCTGTGAGGGGGAATGACCAGCCGACGCGCCACGCTGTTGGCGGTTTCCATGCCATAATCCCGACGCACAACGTGCAGACAGAGATCGATTCCCGCCGCGCTGCCCGCGGAGGTCAGTATATCGCCCTCGTCCTGGTAGAGCACATCCTCAACCACGTCGATGTCAGGGTAACGGGCTTTTAACGCGTCAATGTAGCGCCAGTGCGTCGTGGCTTTACGTCCGTTCAGCAGCCCCGAGGCGGCCAGCACAAACACGCCCGAGCAGATAGAGAGCACCTGACACCCGCGCGCGCTGGCCTGACGCAATGCCCCGCAGAGCGCATCCGGAACCGGTGAGTCCAGGCCCCGCCAGCCCGGAACCACAATCAGATCGGCAGACTCAAGCAGGGAGATATCACCATCGGTAATGATGCGGATCCCGCCCGTCGCCCGAAGTTCACCGCTGTCCACGCCCGCCACGGCAAAACGATACCATTCGTCGCCCAGCTCGGGGCGAGGCAGGCCGAAGATTTCCACCGCCACCCCAAACTCAAAGGTACACAGACCGTCATACGCCAGCACGACCACCTTCGGGCGGGCAAGTTGTCTTAAGTTTGTCATCTTTTTGCTGTTTTCTGGCATAAGCGAGCGCATTCACGGGCTGAATTTGTGGATAGAGTAGTGTTAACACAAACGCCAAAGATGAGGAAGGATCATGAGCTATGTTACTGAATTTCCGGCTGCCGAGCCGCAGGAAGCTGTTACCCATTTTCTGCGTCGCCTGAGCGTCGAAACCGACTGTGCCGATGTGCATCATGCCATCGCCAATAATGAGCAGGACTTTGTTTTGCTGCATGTGGTGGGGAGCCCGGAGCAGTTTGCCCGTCGTCACGTACCTGGCGCATTGCATCTGCCGCGGAGCCAGATTACCGCTGAGCGCATGGCTCAATGGCCTGAAGGCACGCTGTTCGTTGTCTACTGCGCAGGGCCGCACTGTAACGGCGCGGACAGAGCCGCGCTCAAGCTGGCGCGCCTCGGGCTGCCGGTCAAAATCATGCTCGGGGGGATCGCCGGCTGGGAAGATGAAAAGTTCGCCTTTGCCAGCAGCGAAACCGCCGCCGCGCTGTGAAGATGAATTTTTTTCAATGCCCGTGAAATTTTCTCGTTTGCCGACGCCGGTGAGGTATGACATTGTTTTTGGACATTTAGACATCCAGAAGTCTAAAACTTCAAATAATGAATTATCACTGCTGGCAATTACCGTCGGCAGACTGAGGAGATTTCCATGCAACGACACCACGCCCCGTACCGCGCCGATGTAGTCGGCAGTTTTTTACGCCCGGATGCCATCAAACAGGCGCGCCTGAAGTTCGCCAGCGGCGAAATCGATGCCGGACAGCTTCGCGCGGTAGAGGATGAGGCCATTCGCCACGTCGTTGAGCAGCAGTGTGCGTGCGGCCTGCACGTGGTCACCGACGGCGAGTTTCGTCGTGCCTGGTGGCACTTCGACTTCTTCGACGGACTGCAGGGCGTTGAACGTTACGATTCACAGCAGGGCATCCAGTTTAACGGGGTGCAAACCAAAGCCCACGGTGTGCGCGTCACCGGCAAGCTGGGATTCGGTGACCATCCAATGCTCGAAGATTTTCGCTATCTGAAAAGCATCAGCGGGAACGCCCAGCCGAAAATGACCATTCCCAGCCCGAGCGTGCTGCATTTCCGCGGCGGTCGCAAAGACATTGACGCGACCGTCTACCCGGACCTGAACGTCTATTTTGATGACCTGGCCACCACCTGGCGCGACGCCATTCGGGCCTTCTACGATGCGGGCTGCCGTTATCTGCAGCTGGATGACACCGTCTGGGCCTATCTCTGCTCGGACGATCAGCGCCGTCAGATCCGCGAGCGCGGCGACGACGCCGATGAGCTGGCGCGCATCTATGCCCGCGTGCTGAACAAGGCGCTGGAGGGCAAGCCGGACGACCTGACCATCGGGTTGCACGTCTGTCGCGGCAATTTCCGCTCCACCTGGATTTCCGAGGGCGGCTACGAGCCGGTAGCGGAAGTGCTGTTCGGAACCGTCAACGTTGACGCCTTCTTCCTCGAATATGATAACGACCGCAGCGGGGATTTTGCGCCATTGCGCTTTGTCCGCCCGGGCAAGCAGCAGGTGGTGCTGGGGCTGATTACCACGAAAAACGGCGAGCTGGAGAACCCGGAGGGGATTAAAGCCCGTCTGGAAGAGGCGGCGAAATACGTGGCGAAAGAGCAAATTTGCCTTAGCCCGCAGTGCGGCTTTGCCTCTACCGAAGAGGGCAACAGCCTGAGCGAATCCCAGCAGTGGGACAAAGTCCGTCTGGTCACGCAGATCGCCAGCGAAGTCTGGTAAAACCTTCCTCCTCAGCGCTGCATTATAAAAGTGCAGCGCTGTGCCATTCTGAGACGTTCTCTTTACATCCGGCGTTCCCCTCCCAGAAATAGCGCTATCTCCATTCTGGCATTCTTTTTGCTCCTGCTTCGCTGACACATTTTTTCCGCGTCCACGCCGTAACGGACGTTTTCGCACAGCGTTCTTTTTCAGGAGTGAAAATATGCACCGTCGTACTTTACTAAAAGCCTTCGCGTTATCCGCGTCCGTCGTGGCGATGGGGATGAGTTTTGGCGCGCAGGCGGCCGATACCATCAAAGTGGGGATCATGCATTCTCTTTCCGGCACGATGGCCATCTCCGAGACCCCGCTGAAAGATGTTGCCCTGATGACCATCGACGAGATCAACGCCAAAGGCGGCGTGCTGGGTAAGAAACTGGAGCCGGTGGTGGTGGATCCGGCCTCAAACTGGCCGCTGTTTGCCGAAAAGGCCCGTCAGCTGCTGAGCCAGGATAAAGTGGCAGTGGTATTCGGCTGCTGGACGTCGGTGTCGCGCAAATCCGTACTGCCGGTCTTTGAGGAGCTGAACGGCCTGCTGTTCTATCCGGTGCAGTATGAGGGCGAGGAAATGTCGCCAAACGTCTTCTATACCGGCGCGGCGCCGAACCAGCAGGCCATCCCGGCGGTGGAATACCTGATGAGCGAAGACGGCGGCGCGGCGAAACGCTTCTTCCTGCTGGGAACCGATTACGTCTATCCGCGCACCACCAACAAGATCCTGCGCGCGTTCCTGCATTCGAAAGGGGTGGAAGATAAGGACATCGAAGAGGTTTACACCCCGTTTGGCCATAGCGACTACCAGACTATCGTCGCCAATATCAAAAAGTTCTCTGCGGGCGGCAAAACCGCCGTGGTGTCGACCATCAACGGCGATTCCAACGTGCCATTCTACAAAGAGCTGGCTAACCAGGGACTGAAGGCGACGGACGTGCCGGTGGTGGCGTTCTCCGTGGGTGAAGAAGAGCTGCGCGGGATCGACACCAAACCGCTGGTGGGCAACCTGGCGGCATGGAACTACTTTGAATCCGTGGATAATCCGACAAACCAGGCGTTCGTGGCGGATTACAAAGCCTATGCGAAGGCGCACAAGCTGCCGAACGCCGACACCGTGGTGACCAACGACCCGATGGAAGCGACTTACGTAGGGATTCATATGTGGGCGCAGGCGGTGGAAAAAGCGGGCACTACCGACGTGGATAAAGTGCGTGCGGCGATGGCCGGTCAGTCCTTTAAGGCGCCGTCAGGCTTTACGCTCACCATGGATGCCACCAACCACCATCTGCATAAGCCGGTCATGATCGGTGAAATCGAAGGCAACGGTCAGTTCAACGTGGTGTGGCAGACGGAACAGCCGGTACGCGCCCAGCCGTGGAGCCCGTTCATCGCCGGGAATGACAAAAAGCCCGACCAGCCGATGAAAACCGCCAGCAACTAAGCCATCACCGCAGGGAGAAACGTCATGAACGCCATGCGCCTGTTCATCGCTCTTGTATGGCTTTCCGGACTGCTGCCAGGGATGGCGCAGGCATCGGATGCCGATCGTTTTGTTGCCGCCAGCCGCAGCCAGCAGGCGGATTTGTTGACGCAGTGGGCCGCCGCGCCGGACGTGGTTAGGCTGCCGCTGCTGCAGGCGCTGCAAAAGGAAAACTTGTATACCGACAGCCAAAAGCACGCCTTTGCGCAGCGCAATGGTCAAATGATTTCGCTCGGTGACGCAAAGGCGGCCGAAGGGCCAACCAAAGCCGTTCGTCTGACCAACCGGCTGCGCGTACTGGCCGCCACGGCCATCGCGACGCATCAGCTGGTGAGTGACAGCGTCACCGAAAGGCGATCGGCGGCACGTCAGCTGCAGCGCGATGCCCGGCCCGACATGCTCGCTTTTCTGGAAAAGCGAGTGAGCGATGAAACGGATGCCGTGGCGCGTCAGGCGCTGCTGCTGGCGGTCGCGAATCTTCAGCTGGCCAGCCCGCAGGCCGAGGTGCGCCGCAAGGCCGTGACGTTGTTGGGCCAGTCCGACGATCCGGACGTACAGTCCAGACTCACCCCGTTTACCCAGCTACAGACGGAGCCGGATAGCGGCGTTCGAGCGGCCGCCGAAGAGAGTCTTAGCCAGATCCAGCACCGCCTGATGTGGGGCGATCTGCTGGGCCAGGCGTTTATGGGGCTGTCCCTGGGGTCGGTGCTGCTGCTGGCGGCGCTGGGGCTTGCCATCACCTACGGCCTGCTGGGGGTCATCAATATGGCGCACGGCGAAATGCTGATGCTGGGCGCGTATGCCACGTGGATGGTGCAGCAGGCGATGGCCGGGCTTGCGCCCCAGTGGCTGGCGCTCTATCCCGTTATCGCGCTGCCGGTCGCGTTCTGCCTGACGGCGGGCATCGGGATGGTGCTGGAGCGCACCGTGATTCGTCATTTGTATGGTCGTCCACTGGAAACGCTGTTGGCGACGTGGGGCATCAGCCTGATGCTTATCCAACTGGTGCGCATGACCTTTGGCGCCCAGAACCTCGAGGTGGCGAACCCGGCATGGCTCTCCGGTGGGGTGCAGGTTTTTGCCAACCTGACGCTGCCATGGAACCGCATTGTGGTGCTGGGCTTCGTGCTGCTGGTGCTGTTCTTCACCTGGCTCATTCTGAACAAAACCCGTCTGGGGCTCAACGTGCGGGCGGTGACGCAAAACCGCAGCATGGCCGCCTGCTGTGGGGTACCGACAGGGCGCGTCGATATGCTGGCGTTTGGGCTTGGCTCCGGGATTGCGGGGTTAGGCGGCGTGGCGCTATCGCAGCTCGGTAACGTCGGGCCGGAGCTGGGCCAGGGCTATATCATCGACTCCTTCCTTGTGGTGGTGCTCGGAGGCGTAGGCCAACTGGCAGGCAGCGTGGCCGCGGCGTTTGGTCTGGGGATCTTCAATAAAATTCTTGAACCGCAGATGGGGGCGGTGCTGGGCAAGATCGTGATTCTGGTGGCGATCGTGCTGTTTATTCAGAAACGCCCCCAGGGGCTGTTTGCGCTGAAAGGGAGGGTGATTGACTGATGAGCCAGCCGCTGACCTTAACGCTGGCGCGCAAAGCGCCACGCACAACGCAACTTGCAGGCAGCCTGCTGGTGGTGTGTCTGCTGATATTGCCGTTTTTCGCCTTACTGCCTGCGACGCATCCGCTGGCGCTGTCGACCTGGATGCTGACCCTGATTGGCAAGATCCTCTGCTACGCCATCGTTGCGGTGGCGCTGGATCTGGTGTGGGGATATGCCGGGATGCTGTCGCTTGGGCACGGGATCTTCTTCGCGCTGGGCGGCTACGCGATGGGCATGTACCTGATGCGCCAGGCCGCGGGTGACGGCCTGCCCGCGTTTATGTCGTTTCTCTCCTGGAGCGAGCTGCCGTGGTTCTGGTGGGGAACCCAGCATTTTGCCTGGGCGCTGGTGCTGATTGTGATGGTGCCGGGACTGCTGGCGCTGGTGTTTGGCTGGTTTGCCTTCCGCTCAAAGATCAAAGGGGTCTACTTCTCGATTATGACCCAGGCGCTGACCTATGCCGGGATGCTGCTGTTCTTTCGCAACGAAACCGGCTTTGGCGGCAATAACGGCTTTACCGGCTTCACCACGCTGCTCGGGTTTTCGGTGACGGAAACGACCACCCGTATCGCGCTGTTTCTGGCCACAGTGCTGTTGCTGCTCCTGGCTCTGGGCACAGGGTTTGCGCTGGCGAAGAGCAAGTTTGGCCGCATCCTGACCGCCGTTCGCGATGCCGAAAATCGGCTGACGTTTTGCGGCTACGATCCGCGCGGCTTCAAGCTGCTGGTATGGACGCTCTCTGCCGTGCTGTGCGGTCTGGCGGGGGCGCTGTATGTGCCGCAGGTGGGCATTATCAACCCTGGCGAAATGTCGCCGACAAACTCGATAGAAGCGGCTATCTGGGTGGCGCTGGGCGGGCGCGGCACGCTGGTGGGGCCGGTGATTGGAGCGGCGCTGGTGAACGGGGCGAAAAGTTTCTTCACCGTCGCGATGCCGGAATACTGGCAGCTGTTTCTGGGGTTGATTTTTATCGGCGTCACGCTGTTTTTACCGCGCGGCGTCTATGGTCTGTTTCGAAAGGGAGATAAATAATGCAGCCAGCCGAAGGGTTATTTACCCGCCAGTTGCCCGGCGATCGTTACCGCGAGCAGACCGACCCGGTGCTTCAGCTTGAGGCCATTAACGTCAATTTTGATGGCTTTCAGGCCCTGACCGATCTCTCGCTGAATATCGGCGTGGGCGAGCTGCGCTGCGTGATCGGTCCCAACGGGGCCGGTAAAACCACGCTGATGGACGTCATCACCGGCAAAACGCGTCCAGAGAGCGGCAGGGCGATTTACGATCAGTCCATCGATCTGACCGCGCTGGAGCCTGCGGCCATTGCCCGCCAGGGGATCGGGCGTAAATTCCAGAAACCCACCGTTTTTGAAGCGCTGACGGTGTGGGAAAACCTGGAGATCGCCATGAAAATCGATAAGTCCGTCTGGGCGAGCCTGCGGGCAACGCTCAACGGTGAACAGCGCGACCGCATTGATGAGATGCTGGTTTTGCTGCGCCTTAGCAGCGAGCGCGACCGCCGCGCCGGGCTGCTTTCCCACGGGCAAAAGCAGTTTCTGGAGATCGGCATGCTGCTGGTGCAGGACCCGCATCTGCTGCTGTTGGATGAACCCGCCGCCGGGATGACCGACGCAGAGACGGAATACACCGCAGAGCTGTTCAAAACGCTGGCGGGCAAACACTCCCTGATAGTGGTGGAGCACGATATGGGCTTTGTTGAAACCATCGCCGACCACGTGACGGTGCTGCACCAGGGTCGGGTGCTGGCGGAAGGGTCGCTTCGCGAAGTTCAGGCCAACGAGCAGGTGATTGAGGTCTATCTGGGACGTTAAGGAGAGGGAATGTTACAGGTCAACGAACTGAATCAGTATTACGGCGGCAGCCATATCCTGCGCGGCGTGAGCTTTGAGGCCGTCACCGGCGAAGTCACCTGCCTGCTGGGGCGCAACGGCGTCGGGAAAACCACGCTGCTGAAGTGTCTGATGGGGCTGATCCCGGCGAAAACCGGGGAGGTCATCTGGCAGGGTAAAAAGATCACCCACAGCAAGCCGCACCAGCGGGTGCAGTCTGGCGTGGCGTACGTTCCGCAGGGTCGCGAGATTTTCTCGCGCCTGACCGTGGAAGAGAACCTTCTGCTGGGGCTGTCGCGATTTTCCGCCCGCGAGGCGAAGCAGGTGCCGGAAGAGATCTGGCAGCTGTTCCCGGTGCTTAAAGAGATGAAGCATCGTCGCGGGGGCGATCTCTCCGGGGGACAACAGCAGCAGCTGGCGATTGGGCGCGCGCTGGCGAGTCGTCCGCAGCTGCTGATTCTGGATGAGCCGACCGAAGGCATACAGCCGTCGGTGATTAAAGAGATTGGCCAGGTGATCCGCACTCTGGCGGACCGGGGGGATATGGCGATCCTGCTGGTTGAGCAATTTTACGACTTTGCCGCCGAGCTGGCAGACAGCTATCTGCTCATGTCGCGCGGCACCATTATTCAGCGCGGACGGGGTAAGAACATGGAGCAGGAGGGCGTGCGCGGCCTGGTTGCGATCTGAAATGTTATAATATAACATCCTCGTTCTTATCAAACGGAATGAGGGTGTTATGTTGACTGCACATATTGGAAAATTTGCTATGACTCTGGGGGCGCTGCTGGTCAGCGGCCAGCTGTTTGCTCACTCGCACGGCCATCAGATGACTGAAGCGGAACAGAAAGCGGCGAACGGTGTGTTTGAGGATAAAGACGTGAAGGACAGAACGCTGTCTGACTGGGACGGGACCTGGCAGTCGGTCTATCCGTTCCTGCTTGATGGTTCGCTCGATCCGGTCTTTAAACAGAAAGCGCAGAAAGACAAAAGTAAAACCTTTGACGAGGTCAAAGCCTACTACCGAACGGGTTATGCGACGGACGTGGATGCCATCGGCATCGAAAATAACGTGATGGAGTTCCATCAGGGTAAAGCGGTCAGCCGCTGCCATTATGATTACAGCGGCTACAAAATTCTGACCTACGCGTCAGGTAAGAAAGGCGTGCGCTATCTGTTTGAGTGTAAGGACGCCAGCAGCAAGGCGCCGAAGTTCGTGCAGTTCAGCGACCATACCATCGGACCGAAGGCCTCTTCGCACTTCCATATTTTCATGGGCAATACCTCCCACGAGGCGCTGCTGAAAGAGATGGATAACTGGCCGACCTATTACCCGAACGAGATGTATAAAGAGCAGGTGGTGGAGGAGATGTTGCACCACTGATGCTTTATTGCCGGGTGGCGGCTGCGCCTTACCCGGCCTGCATTTGCTACGCCGCTTTGGGCGACTCGCACCACGCCTTCACGCTCATCCCGCGCAAAATCATCAGCCATGCGACAACAATGGCGACCATCATTATGACAAACAACGACCAGTGCGGCAGGTTGGTCAGGATGATACCGGTGATCATCGGGTTTGCCGCCGCGCCGAGCCAGCCCAGCGCCTGCGCGGAAAAATAGCTCGCCTTCATTCCCGGTGGCGCAATGTTGTCGATCAGCATGTATTCGCCAGGGGCATAGATAATCTCACCCAGGGTGAAGATGGCGGCAGCAATGCCCCAGTAAACCAGGTTCTCTCCGGAGAGCATAAAGCCGCCCAGCCCCACGATAAAAAACAGGGTAGCGAGGGTCATCAGCGGGCGTATATTGCTGGCTGAGATTTTGCGGCCCAGCGCATATTGCAGCGTCACCACCACGGCGGCGTTGACCGGGAGCACCACGGCCACCACCTTTTCGGCGAAATCACTGTCCGCATGCGCGGCCAGAACGTATTGCGAAATACAGCTCGCGAACGACCCGCCCACGTATGAGGCCAGCAGGCCAGACAGCGTGTACCAGAACAGCGCGCGGTCTTTCAGTAATACCGACGGCTGCCAGGGCGTCTTCTCCTCGGAAGTATCCAGCGCCACGCTTTTTTGCACAAAGAAATGGATAAAGCCCAGCGGCAGGGCAGCGCAGAAGGCCGCCAGCCAGAACGGCAGCTGCAGGCTGTACATCACCAGCAGGGTGCCAATCGGCGGTCCGATCGTCCAGCCAATGTTCAGGAAGCTGTAGTTCAGCGAGAAGACGCGCGCTTTCTGGCTCGCGGTGAGCACGTCGGAGAACCAGGCCTTCAGTACCGTCGAAAAGACGGAATAGGCGCAGTTGATCAGCGCAAAGAACAGCACCACCAGCGTGACGTTATCGACCAGCGGGATCGCGACAAAGCCGGCGATAAAGGCCACGATGGCGATCAGCATGTAGCGTTTTTTATCAAACTTATCGGCAAGAATGCCAAACCCCAGGCTGAACACCACGCCGATAGTCAGCGCAATCGTCAGGGCATAACCAATATTCTCGACGCTCATGCTGTAGACGCGTGTGAGATAGATGGTCATAAACGGCAGCGTTGCCCCTCGACCAATGGTTAACAACAATGACGATGCCAGCAGCGCTGCGGTTGAGCGCCTGAGAGATGGTTTCATATTCCTGCCCGACAGTTGCTTATGCTTTTATTAGATGTGTGTTAACAGGATTACCATGACATAAGGGGCTTGTATAGCACCTGATTTATCCCTAAGTGCTTCAGCTGCCTGCCAGAAATAATGATCTTCTCGCGGCGCACTTTTTTCTGTTACCTTGAAGTGTTAACAAATTATTAATAATTCAGGGGCTGGGTATGACGCGGAAAGACGGGCTGCTGGCGTTGCTGGTGGTCGTAGTATGGGGGCTCAACTTTGTGGTCATTAAGCTGGGGCTGCACAACATGCCGCCGCTGATGCTGGCCGGTTTACGCTTTATGCTGGTCGCTTTTCCGGCCATCTTCTTTGTCGCCCGCCCGAAGATCCCGTTGAAACTGCTGCTGGGCTACGGTCTGACCATTAGCTTTGGCCAGTTCGCGTTTCTCTTCTGCGCCATCAAGTTCGGTATGCCGGCGGGTCTTGCCTCGCTGGTGTTACAGGCGCAGGCGTTCTTTACCATTATTCTCGGGGCGTTCGTGTTTGGCGAGCGTCTGCAGGGCAAACAGCTGGCGGGGATCACCCTGGCGGTGTTCGGCGTGCTGGTGCTGATCGAGGCCAGCCTGAATGGTCAGCATGTGGCGCTGCTCGGGTTTATGTTGACGCTGGCGGCAGGGCTGAGCTGGGCCTGCG
The DNA here is from genome assembly GCF_008122455.1 of Enterobacter sp. C6. Classification (NCBI taxonomy): domain Bacteria; kingdom Pseudomonadati; phylum Pseudomonadota; class Gammaproteobacteria; order Enterobacterales; family Enterobacteriaceae; genus Enterobacter; species Enterobacter sp. C6. Next base: position 12,192 of record NZ_QPFW01000198.1, on the reverse strand, counting down.
GGAATATCTTCAACAAGCTGATCATGCAGCACGAGGCGCGCCCGGCGGTGATGTCGCTGGTGGTGTGGAGCGCACTGATCCCGGTTATTCCGTTTCTGCTGGCGTCGAGTATTCTGGACGGTCCGGCGGTGATGTTGAACAGTCTGGTTGACATCGATATGACCACGATCCTTTCTCTTGTCTATCTGGCCTTTGTCGCTACCATTGTGGGCTACGGGATCTGGGGATCGCTGCTGGGACGGTATGAAACCTGGCGCGTCGCACCGTTATCTCTGCTGGTACCGGTGGTAGGGCTTGCCAGTGCGGCACTCTTACTGGATGAAACGCTAAGCGCGCTGCAGCTGTTTGGCGCCGTGCTGATCATGGCCGGGCTGTACATTAACGTGTTTGGTCTGCGGGTTCGTCGGACGACGCGGGTAAGCGAAAAGGCATAAAAAAAGCCCCGCGTCTGCGGGGCAAAAACGAATCAGAGGCCGTGCTGATTATAATAAGGCACGCCTAATTCGTCGGATTTGTCGCTACCAGCACCCATATGGTTGAAATCATAAGGCGACTGGTCATGTGCTGACGGCAAAATCATCGTATCAGGATTATTTTGCTGCGTTGCACGAGGGGTTTGCTCCGCGAAGGTCTGGCTGGAGAACAGCACCAGCAAGGCGAGGGCGGCGGAGGCGATAACTTTCATGATTTCCTCGGTTACGTCTGTTACAGGCGATGATTAACTACAGTGTTTTAACGGATACAGGTATCGGGATTCGCCCGGCACGCTGGTGATTCGGTACTTATGAGGCGGCACGTCAAAATAGTTCTTGAACGTACGCGTCAGGGTTTGTTGCGATTCAAATCCGTAACGCTCCGCCAGATAAAGGATCGGCTCATTGCTTTCTTTCAGTTTCTGGGCAATTTCCGTCAGCTTGCGGCTGCGAATATATTGACCTAATGAATGACCGGTCTCTTTTTTGAACATCCGTTGCAGGTGCCATTTGGAGTAACCCGAACGCTCTGACACTTTTTCAAGGGAAAGCGGCGATTCCAGGTTATCTTCGATCCAGTCCAAAATGCTATGAATGGTAATAGCGTCAGTATTGCGTCTGGACATCGTCATACCTCTTTTTTCTGTTTACGGCAGGATTTTCTTCAGCAAAAGCTCAAGGGTTGCCACTTCATCTGCCGTTAAGTTTTTTGTTAGTTCCTGATGCAGTGTTTGTCCTACTAATTGATGACATTGCTCGCACATGTCCGCGCCATCGCTGGTTAGCTTCACCAGTACGCCGCGTTTGTCATTCGGGTTAGGGCTTCGTTCTATCCATCCTTTGCAGACGAGACGATCGAGCATGCGGGTTAACGCGCCCAGATCGACAGAGAGCACCTTTTTCAGCTCAACCGGCGTGATACACACTTCGCAGCGAATGGAACACAGCACTTTGAACTGTGTTGCGGTGATATCCAGCGGTGACAGGTAGTCATTGAGCAGGCGATCTTTTTTCTGATTGACCATATGAATAAGACGACCCAGCGGAACAACGTCGTTAAAGATATCACTGGTGCTTTTCACAATGGTTGCCCTGGCAAGTAATTAGTCACGGCAGATATTATTGCTCAGGCAAGTATAAGTCAACTGAATGAGTCAGCCGATGCCACGAATTGCTAAAACGTTTCATGAACTTTTTTTGAGGTCTTTCAAATCAGATAGATAACTGACAGTTATCTTTTCAGAAGGGAAATAATCGTTACGTTACACCCATGGCTGAATGTCACACTTTCACCCTATAATTGCTGTGTTAAATATGGATAAGGACAACAACGCACTATGTTGGATTTAATTAAAGCAATCAGCCTTGGGCTGGTGGTCTTGCTGCCGTTGGCTAACCCGTTAACGACGGTGGCGCTGTTCCTCGGGCTGGCAGGGAATATGAATAGCGCCGAGCGCAACCATCAGTCGATGATGGCCTCGGTGTATGTGTTTGCCATCATGATGGTGGCTTATTACGCCGGACAGGTGGTGATGAATACCTTCGGGATTTCCATCCCGGGCCTGCGTATCGCCGGGGGGCTGATTGTGGCCTTTATTGGTTTCCGCATGCTGTTCCCGGCGCAAAAAGCGCATGAGTCGCCGGAAGCGGCCAGCAAATCGGAAGAGCTGGAAACCGAACCGAGTGCCAATATCGCCTTTGTGCCGATTGCCATGCCGAGCACGGCGGGGCCGGGTACCATTGCGATGATCATCAGCTCCGCGTCGACGGTGCGTGACAGCGCAACCTTCCCGGACTGGGTGCTGACGGTTGCGCCACCGCTGATTTTTGCGATTATCGGTCTTATCGTGTGGGTGTCGCTGCGCAGCTCTGGCGCCATTATGCGCTGGGTAGGAAAGGGCGGTATCGAGGCGATTTCCCGCCTGATGGGCTTCTTACTGGTCTGTATGGGCGTGCAGTTTATTATTAACGGCGTGCTGGAAATTATTAAGACCTATCATTGATGTCTTGCCCGGCGGCGCTTCGCTTGCACGGGCCTACGGGTTTTGTAGGCCGGGTAAGGCGAAGCCGCCACCCGGCAAGAAGGCTCACCCGTGCTGCCCCTGTTCCTCCAGCGCCACCGGCCATTTACGGAAGATGAGCACCGACCAGACAAGCGCCACCAGGGCCGGAATAGCCCCCAGATAGCCAATCGCCGACATCGACACGTGCAGTATGACCTGATTTCCCACCAGCGCGCCCGCGCCAATCCCCAGATTGAAAATCCCGGAGAACAGCGACATGGCAACGTCCGTTGCATCCGGCGCCAGGGCCAGAACTTTCACCTGCATGCCCAGACCAATAATCATGATCGCCACGCCCCAGAACAGGCTCAGGATCGCCAGATAGCTTTCACTGCCCGCGGCGGGCATCAGCAGCAGCAGGCAGGCCAGCAGCAGGCCGATGGCGCTGCTCACCAGTAAGGAGGCGTGCCGGTTACCCAGCTTGCCAAACAGCACGCTGCCAATAATGCCCGCGCCGCCGAGGATCAGCAGTAAGACGGTAGCAAAGTTGGCGCTAAAGCCCGCCACCACCTGCACAAACGGTTCAATGTAGCTATACGCCGTGTAATGGGCCGTCACCACAATGACGGTCAGCAGGTAGATACTCAGCAGCGCCGGGCGACGCATCAGCAGCGGCAGGCTTTTCAGCGAGCCGGAATGTTCGCTCGGCAGCGCGGGCAGCAGTTTAATCAGACATACCAGCGTAACCAGCGCACCCATACCGATGGCGAAGAAGGTCGTACGCCAGCCGAAGTATTGCCCCACGATGCGGCCAATTGGCAGACCCAGCACCATCGCCAGTGCGGTACCGGTAGCAATCAGGCTCAGCGCCTGCGCGCGTTTCCCTGCCGGCGCCAGGCGAATCGCCAGCGACGCGGTGATAGACCAGAACACCGCATGGGCAAAGGCGATGCCGATGCGGCTCATGACCAGCACCGTAAAATTCCACGCCATAAATGACAGCACGTGGCTCGCAATGAACAAGACAAACAGACCGATCAGCAGCCTGCGCCGCTCCATCTGGCTGGTCAGCAGCATAAACGGCAGGGACATTAGCGCCACTACCCAGGCGTAGATGGTCAACATAATGCCCACCTGAGCCGTTTCCATCTGGAAACTTTCAGCGATGTCAGACAACAGCCCAACCGGCACAAATTCTGTGGTATTAAAAATAAACGCGGCAATGGCCAGCGTGACCACGCGTAGCCACGCAACCCTGCGGGAAACTGTGTTCGTTGTCATAGGGATGTCGGAGATTCGTTGCTGTAAAGAAGAGGAGACGATCTTAAAACGTCAAACGGCGAAAACTCAACCATTATGTGATGCAGATCTCAATATTTACCTTATAAAAGCGGTAGCCGGGAACGCTGTTTTCATTGAATATAAAAGAACAACATAATAAAAACAGGCGGTAAGACAATGCAGGAGATTGATTTTTATCTGGTCGATGCGTTCAGCGATACCTCGTTCGGCGGCAACCCGGCAGCCGTTTGCCCGCTGAAAGCGTGGTTGCCCGATGAGACCTTACTGAAAATGGCGCAGCAGCATAATCAGTCGGAAACGGCTTTTTTCGTCTGCAGTAAAGGGGGCATTGAGCTCCGCTGGTTTACCACGCTCACCGAAGTCAATCTCTGCGGCCACGCTACGCTGGCGGCCGCGCACGTGCTGTTTACCGAGCTGGATTACCCGGATTCGCGGATCCACTTTGAAACCGCCTCTGGCCGCCTGACGGTCAGCCGGGAGGGGGAGTGGATGACGCTGGACTTCCCGGCATGTCCAACCCATGAAGAGACGCCCCCGCCTGAGATGCTCTCGGCGCTGGGTATCAGCCGCTACGTTGAAGTCCGTAAAGGGCGCGCCTGGGTCATCGTTCTTGAAAATCGCCAGCAGGTCGAGGCCCTTGCGCCACACTTTTCGGCGATGACGCCGGGCGAGCATAAGGTGAGCGTGACGGCGCGCGGTGAGGGGGAATACGATTTTGTCAGCCGCTTTTTCTCACCGGGCGTTTCCGTCCCGGAGGACCCGGTCACCGGCTCCGCGCACACGATGCTGATCCCGTACTGGAGCGAAAAGCTGGGCAAAACGACGATGTTTGCCCGTCAGGTTTCAGCGCGCGGTGGCGATGTGCGCTGTGAGCTGAAAGGCTCGCGGGTGCTGATGAGCGGACAGGCCACACTTTATCTGAAAGGCACAGTTTTTCTGCGCTAAATAGCCATAACAAGAGAGGAAGAGACAATGCAGGAAATTGATTTTTATCTGGTGGATGCCTTCAGCGACAAAACCTTTGGTGGCAACGCCGCAGCGGTATGTCCTCTGGAAGAGTGGCTGCCGGACGAGACGCTGCTCAAAATGGCGCAGCAGCATAACCAGTCTGAGACCGCCTTTTTCGTGCGCACCGACGGTGGGTTTGAGCTGCGCTGGTTTACCACGCTGGATGAAATTAACCTCTGCGGCCACGCTACGCTTGCCGCATCGCACGTCATTTTCGAATACCTTGATTACCCGCACACTGAGATCACCTTCACCACCCGCTTCGTGGGCGAGCTGACGGTTAAACGCAGCGGCGACTGGCTGACGCTGAACTTCCCCGCGTGGTCGACGGAGGTTGTGGATAATCCTCCCGAGGTGCTGTTTAGCGCCCTGGGCATCACGGCGGCAAAAGAGGTGCGCGAGGGTCGGGATTACATGGTGGTGCTGGAGAGCCAGCAGCAGGTGGAGGCGTTAACGCCGGATATCGGTGCCATGCTTCCGCTGGATAAAATGGTCTGCGTGACGGCACCAGGCGAACAATATGACTTCGTCAGCCGCTTCTTCTGCCCGGGCGAAGGGGTGCCGGAAGATCCGGTTACCGGTTCTGCCCACAGCATGCTGATCCCGTACTGGAGTGAAAAGCTGGGCAAAACGTCGCTCAATGCCCGCCAGGTGTCGCACCGTGGCGGGGATCTGCGCTGCGAGCTTAAGGGCGACCGCGTGCTGATCGGCGGTCAGGCCACCCTGTATCTGAAAGGGCGCGTCTTTTTGCGCTAACAGGGCGGAGCGATAAGTTAATACTATGTAGCACCCAGGCAGGCCTGCGCTATGTTGAAATTTAGCCTCATAAAAAAGCAAGGAGCCTGCCATGTATTCCATTACCTCTGAATCTGCACGTCATCCGGACATTCTCGCTCTGATCGCGGCGCTTGACCGCTATCAGAGCGAACTCTATCCCGCCGAAAGTAATCATCTGCTCGATCTGGCTGCGCTGCCGGAAGCCTCGCTGATCCTGATGATCATTCGCGACCAGCAGCTGCACGCCGTGGGCTGTGGCGCTATCGTGCTCAACGGTGACGGAACGGGGGAGATGAAGCGGGTCTATATCGATCCGGCCCATCGCGGGCAGCATCTCGGCGAAACGCTGCTGGCCGCCCTGGAAGATGAGGCTCTGAGCCGTCATTGTCATACCGTAAGGCTGGAGACGGGCATCAAGCAGCATGCCGCGGTGCGTCTTTATGAACAGTGCGGATACGATTTGCGTCCGGCGTTTGCCCCGTACGTTGACGACCCGCTCAGCCTGTTTATGGAGAAGGCGCTGGTTGAAGACGTTCGTTTAGCAGCGCTATAAAAGCTTCCAGCTGGCGGGTCATCGCCCCGCGTCGCCACACCAGCCAGGTGGTGAGCCAGCGCCAGTTTTCCGCCAGCGGCCAGGCTTCAACCTGATGATGCCCAGGCATGCTCTCCAGCATCGAGCGCGGCATCAGTGCGATGCCCGCGCCCGCAATGACGCAGGCGAGCATGCCGTGATAGGACTCCATCTCATGAATGCGGCCGGGCGTGGCGCGGTCAGCGTGAAACCAGCTCTCCAGGTGTCGGCGATACGAGCAGTTGGCGCGAAAGGCATAGACGTCGCTGCCGCTGACCTGCGAGGCGCGCGTCACCTCCGCATGCCCGGCAGGCGTGACCAGCATCATCTCTTCCCGGTAGACCGGCATGCCTTCCAGCTCCGGGTGCGAAAGCGGACCGTCGACGAAGGCGGCGCTTAGGGTTCCCTCCAGTACTCCATCAATCATCGTCCCGGAAGGCCCGGTAGAAAGGGCAAACTGAATACGCGGATAGCGCTGGTTAAACTGCGCCAGCGTTTCAGGAATGCGCACGGCGGCGGTGCTTTCCAGCGAGCCGAGGGCAAATAACCCCTGCGGCTCATCCCCCGCGACAACCATGCGCGCTTCATCCACCAGGGCGAGGATCTGCCTGCTGTAGCGCAGGAAGTTATGGCCAGCCGGGGATAAGCGCAAACGCTGGTTCTCACGAATAAACAGCTCAACGCCCAGATCGGCTTCCAGCTGGCGGATGCGGGTCGTCAGGTTAGACGGCACGCGATGCACCTTCTGCGCCGCCTGGGTGATGCTGCCCGTCAGCGCGACGGCGTTAAACATTTCAAGCTGGGTTAAGTCCATGGCATTCTCGTTTCGTGAATAAGGTGGTTAGTATTATTCATTTTTAAGAAATAGCAGAGTGAGCCACAATCAATCAACCGAAATGCGTGGAGAACATCATGAAATATTCATCTGCTACACATGCCCTCTCTGTTAACCCGGCAACGGGTGAAACCCTCGCTGCGTATCCCTGGGCGACGCCGGAAGAGGTTGAACGCGCGATTTCTCAGTCCGACGCGGGCTATCGCCAGTGGCGACGCGAAAGCGTGTCCCACCGGGCGCAGAAGCTGCGGGATCTCGGCGCCGCGCTGCGAAACCGTGCGGAAGAGATGGCGCAGATTATCTCCCGTGAAATGGGCAAGCCCATCCTGCAGGCGCGAGCGGAAGTGGCAAAGTCCGCCGGTCTGTGCGACTGGTATGCCGAGCACGGCCCGGCGATGCTGCGTGCGGAGCCGACGCTGGTGGAAAACCACAACGCGGTCATTGAATACCGTCCGCTGGGGCCGATTCTCGCGGTGATGCCATGGAACTTCCCGCTCTGGCAGGTGCTGCGCGGCGCGGTGCCGATTCTGCTGGCCGGTAACAGCTATCTGCTCAAACATGCGCCCAACGTGCTCGGCTCTGCGGATCTTATTGGGCAGATCTTTGCGGATGCGGGTTTCCCTGAAGGCGTGTTCGGCTGGGTGAACGCCACCAATGACGGCGTCAGCCAGGCGATTAACGATCGTCGTGTTGCTGCGGTGACCGTCACCGGCAGCGTGCGTGCCGGGGCAGCCATTGGGGCTCGGGCAGGAGCCGCGCTGAAAAAATGCGTTCTTGAACTGGGCGGCTCAGACCCGTTCATCGTTCTCAACGATGCCGACCTGGATCTTGCCGTGAAGGCGGCGGTAGCGGGTCGCTACCAGAATACCGGGCAGGTGTGCGCGGCGGCAAAACGCTTCATTGTGGAAGAGGGTATTGCGGACACCTTTACCCAACGCTTTGTCGATGCGGTTGCGGCCCTGAAGCTGGGCGCTCCGGACCAGGAAGAAAACTACCTGGGCCCGATGGCGCGTTTCGATCTGCGCGATGAACTGCATCAGCAGGTGCAGGCGACGCTGGCAGAAGGTGCAACGCTGCTGCTGGGCGGTGAGAAAATCAGCGGCGAGGGGAATTACTATGCGCCAACCGTGCTGGCGAATGTCACCCCGTCGATGACGGCGTTCCGCCAGGAGCTGTTTGGTCCGGTCGCGGCCATTACCGTCGCGAAAGACGCGGAGCATGCCCTGATGCTTGCCAACGACAGCGACTTTGGCCTGTCCGCCACCGTCTTTACCGCTGACGCAGCGCTTGCGGATAAATTCTCCCGCGAGCTGGAGTGCGGCGGCGTGTTTATCAACGGCTTTAGCGCCAGCGATGCGCGCGTGGCTTTTGGTGGCGTGAAGAAAAGCGGTTTCGGCCGCGAGCTTTCCCACTTTGGCTTGCACGAGTTCTGTAACGTGCAGACGGTGTGGAAGGATCGCGTGTAATCCTTAATTTCGGCCCTCGTCGTGAGGGCCGTTGTCATTATTCTGCCATGGTTCTGTCATTTTCATTTCGTAGACTCGCACGCGTCTAACGCCTTGTAAATGAAGCTAATTATGAACCTAACGCAAATTTTCCGCTGTATTGCGCAGCGTCTCACACCTCGTCACTTTGGCCTGCTGACGGGCATCTTTTGCATTATTGGCCTTTTCTCCGCGGTGCAGCTCTCCTCGTCACTCCTGCTTAACGCCTCCCTGAACAACGCCCAGCGTAACGAGCAGCAAAACCTGCTGGCCTGGCAGCAGCAGAGCAAGCTGGATCTGGCCCGTGTTTCCCTACTGGCGGCAAGCGATCTGCTTAACCGGTCCGGCGTCTGGTTTATGCAGGATAAAGAGACCGGCTCCGACGGAAGCTGGCATAGCCTGATGGACGATGCGCAAAAGGCGCTGACGGTTTCTCAGCAGGCGTGGAAGGCCTGGCTGGCGCTGAATCCGCCGAAAGATGACGCGCTGGTGAACAGCTATCAGCTTTTCTACGGTGCGATTAACGAGCAGGCTGAAGGTCTTCTCAAGACCAACACCATCGACGCTTTTTTTGCCGTCCCGGCGCAGGCGTTTCAGACGGATTTTAACGATAACTATGCGCGCTATCAGCAGGCAAGCGAGAAGCAGGCCATGCAGGGGCGCCAGAGCTTAATGGCGCAGCTCTCCGGTCTGCAAACGTTATTCCTGTTTGCGCCGGTGCTGTTAGTCGCCATCGCCGCTGTCGTCTGGTTCGGCATGTCCAGATGGGTGATTACGCCGCTGCGTCGGTTGATTGCGCATATCAACCGGCTGGCGGCAGGGGATCTCTCCGGCACGCCGCCGGACGTCATGCGCTTCAACCGGGAGATAGGGCAGCTTAGCGACAGTATTGCCACGATGCAGCACGGTCTTCAGCAGCTGGTCACGCAGGTCAGCCATGCCACGGCGACCATGGTGGAGAACATTGGCTCCCTGGCGCAGGGTAACCAGAAGCTGTATCAGCAGTCGGCGCGTCAGGCGAAAGAGCTTGAGGATGTGACGGCGCATATCGCGGCGCTGGAAAACCATGTGGAAGGGAATACCGGCTATGCCAGACTCGCCAGTTCGCGGGCCGATGAAGCGCGTCAGGCCGCCGTGGGCGGAGACCAGATGATGTCGACGGTAAACGCGTCCATGCAGGCGATCGTCGACCGATCGTCCGAGATGCGCGGGATCGTGGCGATGATCGACAGCGTGGCGTTTCAGACCAACATCCTGGCGCTGAATGCGGCCATCGAGGCGGCCCATGCCGGAAACCAGGGGCGCGGGTTTGCCGTCGTCGCCCGGGAGGTTGGATTGCTGGCCAGAAAGAGCAGCCACTCGACGCAGACCATTCAGCAACTGATCAACCGCTCGGTTCAGGGGATTGAAGACGGTTCCCGTGCCGTCACCCGGATGGAAGAGAATCTGCAGCAGGTTACCGGTCTGGTGGGCAATTTAAGCAGTTTGCTGAATGAGATCTCCACCGCCACCCTCAGCCAGGGAGAGAGTATTCACCAGATGACGCGTCAGCTTCAGGCACTGAACCAGGTCTCCCGTCAGACGGACCTGCTGGTCTCTGACGCCTCGGATGCCTCTGAGCGACTGCAAAAGCAATCCGATCTTTTATTGCAGGCCGTTTCGCGTTTTCGTCTTAGCGCCTGACGCAATACATAAGCCTCTGTTATACTCGCAGCCCGTTTTAGCCTGAGGGCAAGGAGCAAAGTGTGGCTGCGGTCATCCATAATGAGATGTTGGACGAGATTCTGGCGCAGGTTCGTCCGTTAATTGGAAAGGGGAAGGTTGCCGACTATATTCCGGCCCTTGCCTCGGTCAGCGGGAATAAGCTGGGCATTGCTATCTGTACTATCGACGGACAGCGATACCAGGCAGGGGATGCAACAGAACGTTTTTCCATCCAGTCCATTTCGAAAGTGCTCAGTCTGGTTGCGGCGATGCGCCAGTATGAAGAAGACGAGATCTGGCAGCGGGTGGGCAAAGATCCGTCCGGCCAGCCTTTTAACTCGCTGCTTCAGCTCGAGATAGAACAGGGTAAACCGCGAAATCCCTTTATCAACGCCGGGGCGCTGGTGGTCTGCGATATGCTGCAAAGCCGCCTGAGCGCACCACGTCAGCGAATGCTTGAGATTGTGCGTCAGCTCTCGGGCGTTGACGACATTACCTATGATACGGTTGTGGCACGCTCGGAGTTTGAACACTCTGCCCGTAACGCGGCTATCGCCTGGCTGATGAAATCCTTCGGTAATTTCCACAACGACGTGGCGACCGTCCTGCAAAACTACTTCCATTACTGCGCCCTGAAAATGAGCTGCGTTGAGCTGGCTCAGACGTTCCTGTTCCTTGCGCACCAGGGGCACGCACCGCACCTTGATCAGGAAGTCGTTTCGCCGCTTCAGGCTCGTCAGGTTAACGCGCTGATGGCCACCAGCGGGATGTATCAAAACGCCGGCGAGTTTGCCTGGCGCGTTGGGCTTCCGGCTAAATCGGGCGTCGGTGGCGGGGTCGTGGCGATTGTGCCGCATGAAATGGCGATAGCCGTCTGGAGCCCGGAGCTGGATGAAACGGGAAATTCGCTTGCCGGCGTAGCGGTTCTGGAGAAACTGACCCAGCGTCTGGGACGTTCAGTATACTGATGCCCGATCTGGATCCTCTCTTTTCCCGTCTGGCGCGATCGACATTTCGCTCGCGCTTTCGGTTAGGCGATAAAGAACGACAGTACTGCTGGGACAAAGGCCCCGAAACCATTGACCAGCATGCCGCGGATTTTGTCGAAAAGCGCCTTGCGCCTGCACAACCCGCAAATGACGGTAAACAGACGCCTATGCGCGGTCACCCGGTGTTTATCGCCCAGCATGCCACCGCCACCTGTTGTCGGGGCTGCCTGGCAAAATGGCATAACATTCCACAGGGTGTAACGCTCACCGCGCCGCAACAAAATTATATCGTCAGCGTTATCCATCACTGGCTGGTGCTGCAGATGAACGCCTAAATTTGACGAGTTATGCTCCAGTGGTATTTGTGTTATAGATGCATCCTAAGTTAGTCCCGATCATGCTGACGACCGCAATAATTGCCATAAGCTTTCATATGGAATGATATTTAATGCGTTCTGCTCTTACCGCTTTCAGGCCGTTCCAGCCTGACACGCCGCTGCGAAATGCATCGACGATCTTCATCCTCACCACCTTGTTCTATTTTGTGGGCGCGGAATTACGGCTCGTTGAGGCCCTGTCGCTGTTCTGGCCGCTGAATGGCGTCATGGCAGGGATCTTCGCCCGCTATGTCTACCTGAATCGCCTGCATTACTATGCGGTATGCTATGTCGCGATGCTGTTGTACGACGCGGTGACGACCAACTGGGGTATAGCCTCAGCGGTAATCAACCTGTCTAACATGATCTTTATTGTTGTCGTCGCCGTGCTGGTTCAGCGCGACAAGCGACTGATGAAGAAAACCCCCGATCCGCTTAACGCGCTACGCCTGTTTAACTACTGTCTGATTGCCGCGCTGCTTTGTGCCTTACTCGGCGCGGTGGGGTCGGTCGGGATTGACAGTCACACCTTCTGGCCGCTGTTTGCCGACTGGTTTAGCGAGCAGTTCTCAACCGGCGTGCTTGTTGTGCCCTGTATGCTCACGTTACGTATGCCCGGGCGTGATCTCAGGTTACGTCTGGAGCAGCTGCTGCCGGTGATGGCGCTGA
>NZ_QPFW01000197.1:0-27953 GCF_008122455.1 Enterobacter sp. C6 | reverse complement strand
GGCGTGGTGATCCTGCGTTCGGGTAAAAACGCGCGCGAGGTCATTACGGCGGTGAAAGATAAGCTGGAGACGCTGAAGGCCAGCCTGCCGGAAGGTGTTGAGATTGTGACTACCTACGATCGCAGCCAGCTCATCGATCGGGCAATCGACAACCTGAGTTCCAAGCTGCTCGAAGAGTTTATCGTGGTGGCCATCGTCTGCGCCCTGTTCCTGTGGCACGTTCGCTCGGCGCTGGTGGCGATTATCTCTCTGCCGCTTGGCCTGTGTATTGCCTTTATCGTCATGCATTTCCAGGGACTGAACGCCAATATCATGTCGCTGGGAGGCATTGCCATTGCCGTCGGCGCGATGGTGGATGCCGCTATCGTGATGATTGAAAACGCGCACAAACGGCTGGAAGAGTGGGATCACCAGCATCCGGGAGAGCAGATTGATAACGCCACGCGCTGGAAGGTGATCACCAACGCCTCTGTCGAGGTTGGCCCCGCGCTGTTTATCAGCCTGCTGATTATCACCTTATCCTTCATTCCTATCTTTAACCTTGAGGGTCAGGAAGGGCGGCTGTTTGGTCCGCTGGCCTTCACAAAAACGTACTCCATGGCGGGCGCGGCCGCGCTGGCCATCATTGTTATCCCCATCCTGATGGGATTCTGGATCCGGGGTAAAATCCCCGCAGAGACCAGTAACCCATTGAACAGGCTACTGATTAAAGCCTATCATCCGCTACTGATTCGTGTGCTCCACTGGCCTAAAACAACGCTGCTGGCTGCGGCCTTATCCATCTTCACGGTGATCTGGCCCCTGAGCCAGGTGGGCGGCGAGTTCCTGCCAAAGATAAATGAAGGTGACCTGCTGTATATGCCGTCAACATTGCCGGGCGTCTCTCCGGCTGAAGCTGCCGCGCTGTTACAGACCACGGACAAACTCATCAAAACCGTGCCTGAAGTGGCCTCGGTGTTTGGCAAAACCGGCAAGGCCGAAACGGCAACGGATTCCGCGCCGCTCGAAATGGTGGAAACCACCATTCAGCTCAAGCCTGAGGATCAGTGGCGGCCCGGCATGACGATTGACAAGATCGTTGATGAGCTAGACAAGACCGTTCGTTTGCCGGGCCTGGCGAACCTCTGGGTTCCGCCCATTCGTAACCGCATCGATATGCTTTCCACTGGGATCAAAAGCCCCATCGGTATCAAAGTGTCAGGTACCGTTCTGTCGGATATTGACGCCACGGCGCAGAGCATCGAGGCGGTAGCCAAAACGGTGCCGGGCGTGGTGTCTGCCCTGGCTGAACGTCTGGAGGGCGGGAGCTACATTGATGTCGATATCAACCGGGAAAAAGCCTCCCGCTACGGGATGACGGTGGGTGATGTGCAGCTCTTTGTCGCCTCGGCCATCGGCGGGGCGACGGTGGGTGAAACGGTGGAAGGCGTCGCCCGATACCCGATTAATATTCGCTATCCTCAGGACTACCGGAACAGCCCGAGCGCGTTGAAGCAGATGCCTGTCCTCACGCCGATGAAACAGCAGATCACGCTGGGCGATGTGGCGGATATCAACGTGGTTTCCGGCCCCACGATGCTAAAAACGGAGAATGCCCGACCTGCGAGCTGGATTTATATCGATGCCCGCGGCAGGGATATGGTGTCGGTGGTGAACGACATTAAAATGGCTATCAGTCAGAACGTAAAGCTGAGACCGGGTACCAGCGTCTCATTCTCCGGACAGTTTGAACTGCTCGAACACGCCAACAAGAAACTGAAGCTGATGGTGCCGATGACGGTGATGATCATCTTCATTCTGCTGTATCTGGCGTTCCGTCGCGTGGATGAAGCGTTGCTGATCCTGATGAGCTTGCCGTTCGCCCTGGTCGGAGGAATATGGTTCCTCTACTGGCAGGGCTTCCATATGTCTGTGGCAACCGGCACCGGTTTTATCGCTCTGGCCGGGGTAGCGGCAGAATTTGGGGTGGTCATGCTGATGTATTTGCGTCATGCCATTGAAGCGCACCCGGCGTTATCCCATCGGGAAACGTTCACCGAACAGGGGCTAGATGACGCTCTTTATCATGGCGCGGTGCTGCGCGTGCGGCCAAAGGCGATGACCGTCGCGGTGATTATTGCCGGTCTGCTGCCCATTCTGTGGGGTACCGGTGCCGGGTCAGAAGTCATGAGCCGGATAGCGGCGCCCATGATTGGCGGGATGATCACGGCTCCGCTGCTATCGCTGTTTATTATTCCTGCGGCGTATAAGTTAATTTGGTTGCGCAGGCATAAAAAGCCATAAAAAAAACCGCCAGTGATGGCGGTTTTTTTTTACGGGATGAACGCTTAGCGCGCTGTTTTAGCACGCGTCTGGCTGAGAAGCTTGCGCCAGGCACGATTATGCAGAGTAAACAGCAGCATCTTATAGAAGGCGGTGGAAAGGATACAGCTGCCGCTAAGCAGTAGCATGACGGTACTCACTAGCGCCGCGGTCAGACTGACGCCCGGAGCAGCGCTACCGCTCAGCGCGACCAGCAGATAGGCTGCCGTTAATACCAGGCTTATCACCGCCAGCGTAAGGTGTAACCGCACGGCGCGCATGCTGCCTTTGCCAATCATAAACATCGTCACGCCGTTAAGGCCAGCGAACAGAAGGGCGATCAGGACAACCCAGACGAATACGTGTCCCGCTGGCTGGTCGAGTTCGGCGAGTACGCCATACCCCAGCCACAGCTGAGGAATAGCGAAACTGACAATCACCCCGAGAGTACTGATTGCCGCCGGAATACCCATGGTGTGTAAACCCACAGGTTTGCCCATTTCTTCAGCCAACTGAGTCTTTAGCTGTTGCAACTGTGTCGGGGAGGCATTGCTTATGCTGGTAGCCACCTCGTTACAGTGTTGCAGGTGACGGGATAAATTTCTAATTATTTGAATAATCAACGTTTTGTATCTCTCATTCCTTGAGTGCCGGAATAGGGTAGGGAATAAGCTCATAGAGTGACAGAAATGTCACTCGCCAGTCATGCGATAAACAGTAGCCGGTTTTTATAATTCATTATAAAGAAGGCCTCCAACTGTTGGGCGCTTTAACTTCGGAGATACCGTTATGAAAAAGACCCTTTTATCTGTTATTGCCCTCCTGGCGGTTTCTGCATCCAGCTGGGCGGCAGAGACAAACAGCAACAAACAGGCAGCACTGCCCCATAACATGATGCAAAGCAACACATCGGATTCGAGCCAGGGCATGGCGGAAATGCATAAGGAGATGATCAAAACCCGTCCATGCGGTACTAACGAAACAGCGACGTCGTTTTCCGCGATGAATGAACACGAGAAAGCGGCGATTGCACACGAGACGGCGAATAACGGCCAGTCTTCGGTCAGCCATCAGCAGCAGGCGCAACAACATCGTCGCCAGATGACAGAGAATTAATCCGCTGCTTAGCCTCTCGAGGCCGTAAACCCTCCATCGATCCTGCTGAAGTGTACCGTCTGCATGTGGTCGCGAAAATGGGCGGCACGGCAATTTGAAAACCCGCAGGTGACTTTGCGGGTTTTTTATTTCAGCCGAAAAAAGGCCTAGAAATCAAAATTTAAAATATTTATACAATTAAGCTTTGATTAATAAGTAAACTAACCATTAACAATTGCTTAATTGTTAATTTAAAACAAAAGCGATTTTTCTTTGCCTTTTTCTGGGGGAGGGGGTGTTTATTCTGATAATAATTAATCACTTGAGGTATTACTCTGGATTAAGATGAAAAAACCATCACTGATACTTTACTCATGTTATAAAGTGGCACATTACACCATGTAACCCATGGTGCAGTAAAATGAAATTCCGTATTATTAAAGTCAGTTGCGGGAAGTGATTGCACCACTCATATTTAAGAACGTTCTGATTGCCAGTTATTGCACTGGCTAAAATATAAAATATATCACAAGCAGCTTCTGCCAGATTGAAGCTGGTGGTTTTTTTCTTTACAAATATGTATGGAAATAAATGGATTCCAGAAACCATTTCAAAATAGATGGGGCGAACTCCGAAAAGCCAAATGAGTAGGATGACTAATATCGAGGCAATATCATGTCGAATCAAGAGACTATTGTTGGTGGCTGGACGGCTTATCATACGTTGACCGAAAAAGATTGGCAGGTATTTAAAGAAGCCATGGCGGGATTTGTTGGTGTAACGTATGAGCCGCAGGCCGTCTCAACGCAGTTAGTGGCCGGGACAAATTATCGCTTCAAGTGCCTTGCTTCAATTCCGCCTGCTTTAGTGGTGTGGGAGTCTATTGTTGAAATCTTCCAGCCTTTGCAGGGGGCTCCGCATATTGTCGGGATCACCCGAATCTGAACTTTCAATCAATACTGTGTCAATGCGTGATTTAGGAAAACATTCCAGGCTTTGACGGTCTTTTCGTAAATAAGTGCTTTTTATTAACTTGGCTTTGCTTTAATCCACTTATTGAAAGAAGTCGTGAGCTTAAAACACGATTTCCTTGGTATGAAATGACCTGATTAGCCACGGTCAATATGTTTTATATTTAACTGAGTTCTAAGAGTTCACTGCGATCTTAGTAACAGAAAGGGTATTTAATAATGCTAAATCATATTCTACAGGCCGGCACTAATCCGTCGATTAACAGTAATAACATGAAAGCGAGTGCTGATGCCTCAACCACGGCAGCTGTGATTATTCAAAACTATGTCGGCACCATTTTAACACAGGCCGATCTCTCTCTGCCTGATATATTACCCGATCTACCGGAACATCAGGCAAAGGCCAGAGACCATGCCACATCCTGGCGTGATGTCATACAGCCGCAAATGATCTCAACCAATACGGATATTGTGAGCTTCTCTAACAATTTTGATTCCTATTATGATCCTTTGGTTAAGCTGGCGGTAAAAATACAGCAAAACCCTTCGGACACAGCATCAATTAATACTTTTAAACTGGGTGTTCAGCAACTTCAGGCGTTGGTCGCTCAAAAACAAACCGCTACGCATACCGTGGTTAATTCAGTGGGGGGGTTCCAGACCACGCTTGCCGAAGATGCCCGCAATTTCGCCAGTGATTTTTCGACGGCAGAGGCGGCATTAGCCGGTAAAGACGGGCAAATTGCCGCACTGGGGAAACAAATCGACGCTATTAATTCCGCCATGAGTAAAGACTTGACTATGATTGCAGCGGGTTCAACCGCCGCAGTGGTAGGGGGATTAATGATTGCCGTGGGGGCACTGGCGGAAATTGCGACCGCAGGCGTCAGTACCGCACTGATTGTCGGTGGATTGGTGGTCGTTGGAGCCGGTGCTGGTGTTGCCATTGCCGGGGGAGTTGACTATGCCAAGCAAACCAGTGCGCTCAGCACGGCCATTACGACCAGAACAAAACTACAACAACAGTATTCTGCCACCAAAAACGTGAATACGATTGTTCAGAACCTTTCAGGCCAGGCATCCGCTGCGGTTCAGGCCGCGGGTTCTTTACTGGCAGGTTGGCAGACGCTAGAACAGGACTTTATTGTCTTCCAGTCTGCGCTGACCAGCGCGACCCCCGATTTAGGTTATTTCCTGATCGCGCAACTCAATGCGGCGAAAGCGGACTGGGATGACGTTGGCAATCATGCCCGTAAACTCCTGGATTATGGTTCTTTACCTGTCAGCAACGCTTCGGTTACCAGCGGTGGGATCCTGTTACCTAATCCAACGGCGACGTTTGCACGGCTGGCTGCTGCATAGCGTTCATCAATCATCAATCAGGCCCGTGAGGGTCTGATTGTTTTAACAGAAAAACCGGACGCATCGTTTCACGATGATGCCAATAAAAGACCCATGTCTAAGGTTCAGAGTATGCCAGCATTAAAAGTCAGCTTTACTCAGGCATTAGCGGCTCAACAAAATGTGCGTCAACAGATGAAGCAGGTCGCACAACAATTAGAACAGCTTCCGCCCATTAACGATCCGCAGATCTCCGACCTGAATGAAAATATTGTCTCCGTCCACAATCATGCGAATTATTATCTGTCTGACATTGTGGTGAAAATGGATTCGTTGTATTCCGACGTTATCAGGTTTGGAGACGCGCTGGATTCTACGGTTGCTAACATCCGTTCTGAATTAAATGGTCCTGACGGACAGGAATATCTCGCAAAAGCTCAGGGGCAGATTAAGCAATTACTCTCCGACAGCGCGCCGCTATCCGCCTCTCTGAATAATTTCAATGAAGTTGTTATTTCCTTTAATAATGACATTACGTCGGACTCAAGGAAATTACTAGCCGATCAGCAAAAGGCGCAACATTTATTAGCTGCCGATCGGGCAAGATTAGAGGCTCTTAACGCTCAGCTGAATGCGCTGAATGCTGAGCTTGAAAGTAAAAAGAGGATGGAAATTATCATCGGCATTTTTACTCTTGGGATTGGCGCCGCCATTATGGAATTAACAGGCTATGTGCAAAGCACAGAGCGGGCGATTGGCCAGGCGCAACAGGAAACGGAGAGGCTTTATCAGGAAATAGGACAGCTCGGCGCCACCAGTGATGCACTGAACGCATTGACCAAAGGAACCGCTATTTTGTGTGGCCTGACACAATCTCTTCAATATGGTTGGCAAACCGTGACGGCCGAGCTGTCGGAGGTCACCCAACAACAGGTGACTGCGGATTTTCTTATCGTCTCGGTTAATACCGTGCAGGCGAACTGGCAGGAAGTGATGCGCACCGTTGAGCAATTGCAGTAAGGCAAAAACCAATTAACGACTTTGAGGTTTTCATTATGATCATGCAAGCCATTGCAGCTGTGAAAAATGATACTGAATCATCATCAACCAATACCTTAATGACAGGTATTCAGGGCATTGGTGCTTCATCGATTGCTCAACAGACTTATGCGAGCACTGTATTATGTCAACCCAACATTCATTTAGATATTTTACCTGATCTTCCTGCACAGCAGGCTATTGCGCGCGATCAGGCGCAGGAATGGTTGTCCTCGATTAATCCGGCGGCCATTTCTTCTCTGGTGAATGTGCGTAATTTTTCGAATCAGGTGGGGGCTTATGTCGATGCACTTCTTCCGGCGGCACAAAAATATGACATGGGGGATAAAAGTCAGCTTCCTTATATCCAGCAGGGCATCCAGCAGCTGCTTTTTCTTGCTCAGAAAAACGTCACTTCCACGGGGGTGTTTGTCGATAACGTCCAGGTTTATGTGAATGGGATCAACAGCAGTCAGAGCACATTTAAAGAGGCTAAAGAAACCGTGCAGACGCAAATTACCGGTGATAAAGGGGAAATATCGGCACTTCGGCAGAAGCTAAACGATCTGAATAAACAGATGGATGCAGATATTGTGCAGATTTCGGCGGGAGCGGTGAGCGACATTATAGGGATCGGCATGATTGTCATTGCGGCCACAACAATTATCGAAACCGGTGGGGCAACGCAAACGCTTCTGGCTGCAGGTATTACCCTGGTCGCGGGCGGAACGCTGGCGATGACCATAAGCTCTGCCGATATCGTCAAAGCGCAAAAAGAGTACAGCACAACGTTGACCAATCTCGTCGGGCTTGAATTGGAAGTGGCTGTTTTTGACACGGTTTATAACCAGTTGACGGCCAGTGAAAGACTTTCTCAGTCTGCCATTGATGCCGCTAAGCTGCTGGTCAACGGATGGCAGACCGTTGCTGATAGCTACCAGCAAACGCTGGCCGACCTGCAGCAGAGTTCAAAAGGGTATCTGGCACTGAGGCTGAGCGCGATGAAACGCCAGTGGCAACAGCTAGGCGAGCAGGCGGGAAGCGTGATGCAGTTAGGGCCGCTGCCTTTTAATACTGTTCCCGCAAATGAACTGAAGTCGAGTGCATGACAGGCGAGGAGCTGCCCGGCAACCGCCGGGCAGAAAAGCTTTTTAGAACAGGTATAGCGTCAGCACCGTTGGTTGAAGGTGGGTGGTACAAAACAGCGTAAGTTAATAATCAACATGATTTAACATAATATACATTATGCGCACCAATATGGAATCAGGGAAAATCTGGCATTTTTCGGACATCGTTGGCCTGGCTTCTGAAAGCGTCTTCGCCGGCTATCTCACAGCGCGTCCAGCGCATGCCGGCTTAACGGTACTGTTCTTCCCAGGTTTACTTACCGTTTTTCCCTGTTGATATAAGCCTGTAAACCCTCTGCAAGAAAATCAAACACCGTTTTACAGGCCTGGCTGTGGCGTAAATCTTCATGCATCACCAGCCAGGTGTCGAGATGAAATGCAAAGAAATCAGGCATTATCCTCTGTAACGGCGGAGAAAAATCGGCCAGATGCACCTGGCACATACCGATACCTGCTCCGGCACGTATGAGGTTTAATTGTGCAATATCGCTGTCGGTTCGCACGGTAAACAGCTCGCGGTTTAGCTGTGGGTACTGTTTAAGTGCTTGTAAAATAAAGGGCGTCATATTATCGAAACCCACAAGCGTATGGGTGAATAACGCATCAATACTTTCCGGTGCTCCATGTCGTGACACATAGGCTGGCGCGGCATGCAGACCTATTTCAATCCTGCCCATCCGACGAGCAATCAGTTGCTCCTGCACCGGTGTGGTCATGCGTACAGCAATATCCGCTTCCCGGTTCAGTAAATCCTGAACGCGATTAGACAGAACCAGCTCAACGGTTATTTGCGGGTATGCCTCCTTTATTTGTGCAATCACTGGAGGCAGAACCTCAGTGCCGATGATTTCACTTGCGGCAACGCGCACCACGCCTCGTAATCCGGCTGCGCCGGAGCTGAAGCTGGCAGCCGACCGCTCAATCATCATGGCCGTATTTTCCATCGCTTGTGCATGGCCCTTCAGCTCGACGGCTGCGTCCGTGGCCTGCAATCCTGTCTGTGAACGTGTAAATAAAACAAGGCCGAGGGCCGATTCCAGTGCTGCAATATGACGTCCGGCGGTTGGCTGGGTAATGGCAAGCCTGCGTGCGGCCCCTGACAGAGACCCTTCCCTCATTACGGCCAAAAATGTGCGATACCATTCCCATGGGATATTTAGCTTCATACAAAAATGCATACCTGCTGGCTTATATTATGCAATTACATTTAGCCCGTGCGGTCATTAAGATGTCAAGCAGATATCCAATAAGGGTCAGACGATGAAAAGCACAAATAAGGTACTAATACTGGGCGCAACGGGTGGGATCGGTGGCGAAATAGCCCGTAAATTGATCCGGGACGAATGGGATGTGCGTGCATTGCGCCGCTGCACTCCGCAAAATGCCGATCGCAACAATAGCATTTCGTGGATAAGCGGAGATGCGCTGAATGCTGAACAGGTTGAGGCGGCGGCGTCAGAATGCAGCGTGATTGTCCATGCCGTTAACCCGCCGGGTTATCGAAACTGGGAACAGCTCGTTTTGCCCATGCTGCATAACACCCTCAATGCAGCGGAGAGAAACGGTGCATTAATCGTTCTGCCGGGCACGATTTATAACTACGGTCCGGATGCTTTTCCCCTCTTACGCGAGGATTCCCCTCAGGATCCGGTTACCCGAAAAGGCGCCATACGCGTGCAAATGGAGCAGGAACTCGCAGCCTATGCACAGCGTGGCGGAAAGGTGCTGATTTTGCGGGCTGGAGACTTTTTTGGTCCCCATGCTGGCAACAACTGGTTTTCACAGGGACTGGTCAAACCGGGGCATCCACCGCGGGTCATTAAAAACCCCGGGAAAACCGGCGTAGGCCACCAGTGGGCTTATCTGCCGGATGTCGCCGAAACGCTCGCAGCACTGTTGGCGCGTCGGGATGAGCTCGAACCGTTTGCCAGTTTCCATATGCGCGGGCATTGGGATCCTGATGGGACAGCGATGACCGCCGCCATAAAGCTCGTCGTGGAGCGTGCCGGTATAAAGGCGAAAGTGAAATCGTTTCCCTGGTGGCTTATCTCTGCGGTGAGTCCCTTTAACGCTACGCTGCATGAAATGCGGGAGATGCGCTATCTTTGGGAGCAGACAATAGAGATGGATAATTCAAAACTGATTGCCTTTTTAGGACATGAACCGCAGACCCCTCTTAATGAGGCCGTACATTCCACATTAGTTGGTTTGGGCTGTATTTAACATAACCTGCTGTTTAGAAAGAGTTGAAAGATGTCTGATATACTTAAGCTTTTGAAAAACGCAGCCCTAATCAAATGGAAATTGAATTAAATAAAAGTGTTAAAGAGAGAATCTTCCATGCTGTCATTTTTGAGGTGACGGCCAACGTTATTATCGCCCTGTCACTTGCCTGGCTGATGAATGTGTCTGTACTTCAGTCAGGCACGTTGTCCGTCATATCCGCACTTACCGCAACGGTCTGGAATTTTATTTTTAATAAGCTCTTTGATTCCCTGCAGAAAAAATACCAGTTTGAAAGAACATTTCTCATTCGTGCGATCCATGCGGTAGGTTTTGAAGCGGGACTCATCATAACCTTAATGCCTGTCGCGATGATTATGCTGAATCTTACAATGACTGAGGCATTTTTTGTTGAGATTGGTCTTGTACTGTTTTTCCTGCCATACACGATGCTGTTTAACTGGCTTTACGACTATCTGCGCTGGACGTTTGTTGGACGTAAACGGTCTGTTATGTAGCGAGATATCAGTCACATTGACACGCCTTTGATCATCTTCGACTCCACTCACCTCCTATACTCTTCATTTCTCTATCTCTTTTCAGGAGTCGATAATGTTTGATCATGTGAAATTCGGCGTCAGCGATTATGAAAAAAGTAAAACCTTCTTCCTCGAGGCGCTTCGCCCGCTTGGTGTAGAACTCATCGATGAAGGCACGCCGGAGTATGGTGTAGAAATGAGTTCCGGCGATGTTTCACTTTGCCTTTTCCATACAAATGACAAACCCGCGCCTCTGCATCTGGCGTTTGTGGCCAATACGCGTCAGCAGGTTGATGATTTTTACCATGCTGCACTGCGCGCCGGCGGACGTGATAACGGCGGGCCGGGGTTGAGGTCATACGGTGAAAATTACTATGCCGCGTTTGTCATCTCGCCTGATGGTCATAATATCGAGGCGGTGTGCCATGCGCCGCAAAGTCTGTAGCGTCAGATGTCATTAAATATCTGTCATGCGTCTATTTGCACGCTTATGCACGAAAGTGCTTCATTAAGCCACATTAATCCCGTAAGGTATGGGCTGTAATCGTGCAACTTCATGCAATAACACTGACAGAGGTATTTATGACACAACAGTTGATTCTAATTG
Source organism: Enterobacter sp. C6 (assembly GCF_008122455.1). Classification (NCBI taxonomy): domain Bacteria; kingdom Pseudomonadati; phylum Pseudomonadota; class Gammaproteobacteria; order Enterobacterales; family Enterobacteriaceae; genus Enterobacter; species Enterobacter sp. C6. Next base: position 16,711 of record NZ_QPFW01000197.1, on the reverse strand, counting down.
CCGGCCCCTACCGCAGCGGAACCGACGGCGTTCAGGCGCGCATTGATGAGAATCTGGCGCGTCTCGAAAGCGCAGCATTAGCCGTTTACCAGCGTGGTCACATTCCGATCATAGGTGAATGGCTTGCTTTGCCGTTGGCAAAGGCCGCGGGCTCGAAAACCGTTGGTGATGAAATCAGCGAAGCGATGCTCTACCCCGTTGCTCACCGGCTCATAGCTAAATGCGATGCAATTTATCGTATCGCCGGTGCATCTAAAGGTGCCGATATGGACATTGAGGTCGCCAGAAAATACGGCCTCAGGGTTTATACCGCGCTTGAGGACATTCCTGAGGCTTAAGGAAAACCGACAGCCAGGCTGTGCTCTCAGGCTGGCTGTCAGACAGTATCACGCTCTGAGGTTAACACGACGGATACCCCCTTTTCTGATACTGCGCGGATCCAGCCCTTATCGGTATTGTCTTCCACGACGATGGTATTCACCGATGACACATCACCAATCACAAACGAAGACGCTGTGTTGATCTTTTCCGGAGAAGCCAGAACAACAGTCTCCGCGGCTCTGCCGGAAAATGCACGTTTGATGCACGCCTCTTCGAAATCACCGGTCGTTAATCCAGCTTCAGGATGGATCCCGGTCACGCCCATAAAGAACAGGTCTGCATGAATATTTTCGATGCCTTCGATGGCCGCAGCGCCGACCGCAACGATAGAGTGTTTATACAAGCGACCGCCGATCAGAATCACCTCAATGGACGGATGATCGACAAGCCCCAGGGCAATGCTCGGGCTGTGCGTCACCACAGTGATACGAAGCTCGGGAGGGAGAAACGTAATCAGCTCCGACGTTGTCGTACCACCATCGACGATCACCACCTGGCCTGATGAAATCAGCTGCGCGCCTTTGCGGGCCACTCTTTTTTTCGCATCCATTTTCACGGATTGCCGTTCAGCAAACGGAGCAATTGCGGAAGATGACGGCAGCGCGCCACCGTGAACCCGCTGCAAGCGCCCTTCTGCCGCCAGCTCGCGCAGATCGCGCCGGATGGTGTCTTCAGAGACGTCAAAGAGAATGCTGAGCGCTTTTGACTGGACCTGACCTTCGGCGCCGAGCTTTTCGAGGATCAATTGTTTTCGTTGACTGGTGAGCATCATGAATTCCTGAAATTGCATGTTTTATCTTGTAAATGCACGATAATGCTGTTTATGATAATTACTCTACGTAAGGAGGAACAAACGTGCAATCGAAACGTGCAGATGTGCGCATCATTAACAGTGAAACACTGTCAGATAACTGGTACGTCCTTAAAAAATATACCTTCGACCTGCAGCGACGTGATGGCGAATGGCAGCGGCAGCAGCGGGAAGTCTATGACCGTGGCAACGGCGCGACGATTTTGCTCTACAACCGTGATAAAAAGACGGTGATCCTGACTCGCCAGTTCCGCTTCCCCGTCTTTATCAACGGCCATGAGGACAATCTAATTGAAGCCGCTGCAGGGTTGCTGGACAACATGGATCCCGAGAGCCGCATCAAAGCAGAAGCGGAAGAAGAGACCGGATTTCACGTTTCACGCGTGCAGAAAATTTTCGAAGCCTATATGAGCCCGGGCTCCGTTACGGAAAAGCTCTATTTTTACCTTGCCGAGTACCAGCCGAGAGACAGAACCGGCGCTGGCGGTGGGATCAAGGCGGAAGGAGAAGATATCGACGTGCTGGAAATGACGCTTGAAGAGGCATTACGCGGCATTGAGACGGGAAAAATCGTCGACGGGAAAACCATCATGCTGCTTTATCATGTGGCCCTTAAAGGTATTCTTTAACCTACTGGTTTGAATCCTGATTTGAAGGCGCATGAGTTGGTGCGCTTGTCCGTTACGCGGATGGAATGCGGGAAACCTCCTAAATTTTGCAGCCTACTATATTTAGTGAACGATTTCGAAATTCGATAAAATCATAAACATTTCCCTGAGTCATCTGCATTTACCATTCAAAAATGCCAAACGTTCACAAGGCTGCCTGCAGAGGTAGCCTGTCTTATCTGTTGATTGGATTAAAATGCGACTCGCTACAGATAACGAAGCATATTATACTTGCTCCTCCACTCGAACAGGAGGCAGCAACTCACGTGAAGGATACATATTACAACGACATAACGATCAATACGCTAATTCAGAGTGAGCTGGACGCGTTTTTTGAGGACTTCAAAGGGATCGTCTTTGCCTATGCTATTATGAACAAGAAAGATCCTTCACAGATGAGGATACTCAATAACAGTCCTGAGTGGTTTAATATCTACCTTGAAAGAAAATATCAGTTCATTGACCCTGTCATTATTCGGGCTTTGCGCTGTGTTGAAGACTTTTTCTGGGAAAGCGATGTCGTCCTTTCGGATGGTTATAACCTGACACGCATTTTCGACGAAAGCGTTCAGTATGATATATACCAGGGGCAGACTTTTCCTCTACATGACTATCTGAATAATCTTGTTGTCTTATCCGTCATCAGTCCTAAGCATTCTGGTATTGACATAGAGAAATTTCGGCCGCAATTTCTACGCTTCCTTGTTCAGTTACATCAGAAAACACTCAATCTGTATAGTCAGCATCAGCAGAAAAAGAATGTGTTCTTGTCGCCACGTGAGCGACAAATCCTCAAATGGGTCAGCGCCGGAAAAACCTATGCAGAAATTTCTGTTATTTTATCTATTGCTGAACGCACCGTTAAATTCCATATGGGCAATATAATGAAAAAACTCGGTGTGAATAATGCCAGACATGCAATAAAGCTTGGAACAGAACTCCGGTTACTGGACGACTGACCCTCAGACACTGGTTATAGATAGCGTAAATGCCAGAGCATTTCGCGAAGCCAGTGGCTGGATTTGTCTTTACTAATAATATCTTCAATAATGCGGGTGCTGGCAGGCATATAAATATAGTAAATAACCTCCCCTTTTTCAGAAACACCGCGCTGAATAACTTCAACTTTCCAGTTCGCATGCCGAAATATGGCATACATACCGCGACTGGCTACTGCGTACATTCCGTGATATTTATTCTTTATGCAATAAATATTCATTGCAAGAAACAATGCTTTACTGGCGGGCACACCCTGCAAGCTTGCAGAGTCTCGTGTTTCTTTATCTAAAAATAAACGACTCACTTCACAGCAGGGAACATCGGCTGGAAAAACAATGGGATTATCGAAATAATTGTGAAAGATTTCGCTTATCATTGTCGGCTGCGTTGAGTTAATAAATCGCGCGCCGCATAACAGCTGTCCATCATACATACCCAGTAAGTATGTCGTGTTATGGGAATCAAATTGATCCTTTTCCATCCCTTCGACGCATTCCACTTTCCAGTCGAGTCGGTCCCGAAAGGTTTTTCTTCTGAGTCGGTAGAGTTCGTGCGCTAGTGCTGGTGGTAAATCATCGTAGTCGTGTAAAAAAAATTCAATGACAGAAATCATGCTCTTGTTCCTGATAATAACACCTGAAACTATCATTACCTGTCTTTTAGGACAGCTTTCATTGTGCCGCATATTCCCTATACTTAAAAAGTACCTGACCACGAAGTTCTCGCAAAACTAAGCGGTCAGGAGGTCAAAGACCTACGAAACACCAGGGATATACCCATCGATGATTATCTAATATTTAAAGTTTCGGGTACAGAGCATAAGAAGCACTTTGCCGATAAAATAATAAAAAACAATAATCATAAAGTAATTACAATAAAAACATTGCCCCTTAATCTTTTAAGGGGTAATATTTCCGATTGCTTATTTTTCCCACCCACCCCTTCATTTTACAGACTCTGCTGACTTCATCTGCCCAAAACCCTCGTCGGTACCGCTTTACAGGCATCTGCCTGTGCTATTCTTGCTGAATCATGTAAGACGGAGAATTGATGATGGCCGACTGGAACCCTTCTCTTTACCTGCAATTTGGCGCAGAAAGAACGCGTCCAGCAACCGAGTTGCTCGCCAGAATTCCTCTTGATGAAGCCGCTACTATCGCCGATCTGGGCTGCGGTCCAGGTAACAGCACGGCGCTGTTAAAGCATCGCTGGCCTTCTGCTCACATCACCGGCGTCGATAACTCCCCTGCTATGCTCGAGGAAGCACGCGCTGCCTTACCTGACTGCCACTTTGTTGAGGCCGATATCCGTCAGTACAAGCCTGGCCAGCCGCTGAGCCTGATTTATGCCAACGCGTCGCTGCAATGGGTTCCGGACCATTACGATCTCCTGCCTCATCTTGTCTCCCTGCTTAAGTTAAATGGCGTGCTGGCGATCCAGATGCCTGATAACTGGCTGGAACCCACCCATGTGGCGATGCGTGAAGTGGCGCTGGAGCAAGACTACCCGGACCGTGGCCGCGAACCTCTGCCGGGTATACATGCTTATTACGATATTCTGTCGGAGGCTGGCTGTGACGTGGATATCTGGCGGACAACCTATTATCACAAAATGAGCTCTCATCAGGCCATTATTGACTGGGTAAGCGCCACCGGCCTGCGCCCCTGGCTCCAGGAACTGAACGAGAGCGAGCAGAAACGTTTCCTGAAACGCTACCATGAACTGCTGGAAGAGCAGTATCCGCTCCAGGAAAACGGGCAGATACTGCTGGCTTTTCCTCGGTTGTTTATCGTGGCTCAACGCCAGCCCTGATCCGATTATAGGCGGGCTTCTTTGAGCAACTGCTGGATAACCTTTTCCTGCTGCGCATAATCACCCTCGCCAAAGACGGTATAGCGCAGCTGCCCTTTGGCATCAAAGTAATAATGCGCTGGCCAGTACTGGTTGCCGAACGCATTCCAGATTTGATAGTTGTTATCCGTCACAACCCGATACGGCAACTGCCATTTCGTTACCGCCTTTTGTACCGACGAAAGCGGTTTTTCCCAGGGATATTCCGGCGTGTGAACCCCAATCACGACCAGGCCCTGCGACTGATACTTCGTGGCCCAGTCTCGCACATGCGGGAGCGTGTGCTGGCAGTTAATGCAATCCCACGTCCAGAAATCAATCAGAACAACCTTCCCTCGTAATGCTTCAGACGTGACAGGGTCACCGTTAATCCACCCTGTTCCACCGCTTAACGAAGGCAGCTGGCTGCTGGGCTCAGCGATCGCCACCGGTTGGAGCTTCACCGGCGCGGTTGGGGGTTTTGCCAGATTTAAGAGCGCGGTCTCAAGACGGTCTGCGACGCCGTTAGCCCCTTTCAGCAGCGAGGTCATCCCCGTCGCGTTCAGGACGACTGCCGCTAACATTGCAACTCCTGCCCCCTGACGGAGCTTCGCCATCAGCGCAGACTTTGCCCTTAACGGTGTCATCAGCGAGCGGCTGCCGATAACGAGCAGGCCCAGCATCAGCGCGCATCCGCTGCCATAGGCAGCGAGCAGTGCGCCCGTGGCGATGGCCGAGTGGCCCGCGATATTAATGCTGAAAATAGCGCCCAGGATGGGGCCCGCGCAGGGAGACCAGAGTAGCCCGACCGCAAGCCCGGCCAGAAAAGCCGATGCCATTCCGCGCGTTTGCCCGCTTCGGGTGTTGAGAACATTTCCTGCGCTGACGGCCGGTCCCGCGATACGCTGGACGAAAGACGGAAAAATTAAGGCCAGCGCGGCTATGGCCAGAATGACGAGCGCGATCCAGCGCCCAACAATGGTTGCCGCTGTTATCCACTCGCTGGCGACGGTGATGACCATCGCCACCAGGGTGAACATCACGACCATCCCGGCGAGCAGGGCCAGAATATGTCGTCGTTGCCCCTGGAAACCGGCGAACAGGAGTGGAATAACCGGGAGCGTACATGGGCTGAGCAGGCTTATCATCCCGCCCAGAAAAGCGATTACCAGAAACATAATGACCTCACATTACACGTCCTGCGACACTGCAGTGAGGCTATTTCATCGTCCTGATGTGTTCAGGATATGTGTAAACGCGCGGTTTTTGTCTGGCTCTGTATCATCCGGGCCAGGAGATACAAAGCCGTACAATTAACGGCGCGGTAGCGTAATGGAGACGTCCAGTCCGCCTCCGGTTCGGTTCGCCAGTTTGAGTTTTCCTTCCAGCTGTGCGGTTAGCTGCGCGGCAATCGCCAGGCCGAGTCCTGTCCCGCCGGTATCGCGATTACGCGAGGTTTCAACCCGATAAAACGGCTGCAGAACCGCCTCCAGTTCGGCTTCGGGTATTCCCGGCCCGTCGTCCACAATGTGAATCACCACCTCTTCGGCAGACGAAATATCAATGGCTATGACGGCACCGCCGCCGAACTTCAGCGCATTATCCAGCAGGTTAGTCATCACTCTACGAAGCGCCTGTGGACGCGTGACGATGGGCAAGCGGACTTCGTTTGCCTGAAACTGCACGTTTTTACCAATGTCCTGATAATCGCTGGCGATGCTGTTGACCCAGGCGTTCAATTCTAGCTTCAGCGACGTCTCTTCCAGTGATTCTGATGACCGGGCATACGCAATGCCCTCCCGCACCAGACGCGACATGTTATCAAGGTCGTTTAAGAGCTTGTCCCGCAGTTCAGGCTGCTCCGTCATTTCTACACGAAGCTTCATGCGGGTAATAGGCGTCTGGAGATCGTGAGAAATAGAGGCCAGGATCTGTGCGCGTTCCCTGAGATAAGACTGAATGCGCGCCTGCATGGCGTTGAAGGCATGGGCTGCGCGCTGCAGCTCCAGCGGCCCTTTCTCCGTCATTGGCGTGCTGGTCGCCGGATCAAGTGAATCCACCGCGCGGGTAAATTGTGAAAAAGGCCGAACCACCTGCCGCACGGCGATCCAGGAGCAGGCCGCCAGGAGCAGCAGCTGAAGGATGAGCACAACGGGTAACCAGCTGGCGACGGGTGGCATGCGCGGGATGAGGTCAATGGTCAGCGGCGAGCCATCGCGTAACGTGAGATGCGCCTGGATATGTGAAATGGCGCCGGGAACGGCGGTGAAGCTGAGAGGATATTGTGCCGCGAGCGTCGCTTTTAAGGTTCGGATAGCATCCTGCGAACGCTTATCCGTCGGCGCTGCGCCGGGTTCCCCTGTGCCCAGAATATAGCGATAGTTACCCCGTTCAAGCCGCGGCAGCCAGGCGGCGCGTTCGCTGGCCGGTAAGCGGTCTAAAATGGCGACGCTGGTTGCGACGTCGTTTTCAAGATTACCGAGCATCACCGTGCGGGCGCTGTGCATGCGTTCAATCATGACCAGCGTCAGGCTCAGGGCGTTAGCCAGCAGCAAACCGGGCAGCACGACGATCAGCAAACGAGCCAGCAGCGAGCGTGGCCAGAGCGTCATTCGTTAACCTCTTTGATGGTCACCGGCATCGTAAAGACGTAGCCTTCGCTGCGCACGGTTTTGATATAGGCGGGCGTGCGGGCATCTTCATTGAGACGCTGGCGAACCCGGCTCACCAGCAGGTCGACAGAACGCTCAAACAGCTCGGCGTCGCGCCCCTGCGTCAGGTTAAGCAGCTGATCGCGGGTCAGTACCCGCTGAGGATGGTCCAGGAAAACGCGCAGCAGACGATACTCCGCCCCGCTGAGCGCCACAATCACCCCTTCCGGGTCGATTAAGTGGCGAGCGACGGTATCGAGCTGCCATTGACCAAACATCACCAGCCGCCCTGCTTCTGTCACCTGTAGATTGGGCGGCATCGTGCGAAAACGCCGTAAAATCGCTTTAATGCGTGCCAGAAGCTCACGGGCGACAAACGGCTTCACCACGTAGTCATCCGCACCCATCTCCAGACCCAGGATCCTGTCCGTCTCCTCATTGCGCGCCGTCAGCATCAGGATGGGCAGATCTTTATGTTTGCCGCTGCGTAGCTGCCGGCATAGCGTGAGACCGTCATCGCCGGGCATCATGACGTCCAGCACCACCAGGTCGATATGCTGTTTATCCAGTACGCTGCGCATCTCTTTGCCGTTGGCCGCGCCCGTCGCGCGATAGCCAGACTTACCGAGATAATCGACAATCAGTTCACGAATATCCCTGTCGTCATCGACGACAAGGATGTGGTCAATATGTTCCACCGAACTCTCCAGACCGAAGGGTAACGTATTGAAAATAGCACATTTCACAGCTTATCCGCGTCGATAACCGCCTTGACGAAATCCTGCGGATCTTCCTGAGGCGGGTTGTGCCCCACGGTTGAGCCGAAGGTGCGGTGCTCATATTTGCCGGTAAATTTAGCTGCATAGGCCTGCGGTGCCGGATGCGGCGCGCCGTTGTTGCCGCCTTCGATGGTGATCGTTGGTACGGTGATATTCGGCAGCGTGGCCAGTTTTTGCTCATAGCGGTCGTATTTGCGCTCGCCTTTTTCCAGCCCTAAACGCCAGCGATAATTACTGAGCGTCACCGCGACGTGGTCCGGGTTATCGAGGGATTTGGCGCTGGCGTTAAAGACCGCATCGCTAAATTTCCAGTCAGGTGAGGCCTGAGACCAGATTAGACGGGCGAAGTCATGCGTGTTTTTGGCATAGCCTTCAGCACCACGCGCGGTAGAGAAATAGAACTGATACCACCACTGCTGCTCCGCTTTTGGCGGCAACGGCTGTTTGCCAATCTGCTGGCTGCTGATGAGATACCCGCTCACTGAAACGAGTGACTTCACGCGCTCGGGCCACAGCGCCGCAACGATATCCGCCGTCCGGGCGCCCCAGTCATATCCTGCAAACACCGCCTGCCGGATATTCAGGGCATCCATCAGGTTGACGATGTCTTTCGCCATCGCCGAAGGCTGGCCGTTGCGCGGCGTTTTTGCTGAAAGGAAGCGCGTGGTGCCGTAACCGCGCAGAGACGGCACAATGACCCGGTACCCTTTTGCCGCCAGTGCGGGTGCAACCTCGGCATAGCTGTGAATATCGTACGGCCAGCCGTGCAGTAAAATAACCGGCTGACCGTCTTTCGGGCCAATGTCGACATAGCCGACATTCAGATCGCCGGCATTGATTTGCTGGGGATGGTCAAAGGCTGCGGCGACGGTTGTGCCGGTGACTTCGGCCTGACAGGACATCACGGTGCCAAGTGAAACGGTCAGTGCGAGGGTTGAGTAAGCAAGTTTGCTGAACATGTTGGTATCTCCGGTTGAGTACAATTCACGGGGATATAACAACACTGCAATGTATAGCGGATATGTGCGAAAGCGGGTTTATTGCAAGCCTGTGTATGTATCCGGGACGCTGATACAGTGTGATACAAACACAGGCGTTGTCGCCTTAAAGGGAGAGTCGGTAGCGGACGTAATCGTCAGCTTCGCCATATTTGTCATAGAGTTTACGCGCCGGGTTGTTCTCCCGGGTGACCCAGTACAGTTTCGACCACCCTTCGCGCTTGCCTTCCTCAATCAGAGCATCAATAAGCGCCTTACCTGCACCCGCTCCGCGTTCGTCGGCATCAACAAACAGATCTTCCAGGTAGCAGATGGGGGCCGTTGACCAGGTTCCTTCGTGCAGAATGCACATCGCGAAACCGATGACCTTTTGGTCCTTCTCTACCACCCGGCAGAACATCTGGGAATGCGCTGATAGCGCCCTTTCCCACGTCGCAGCGGTGACGGATTCCTCGAGGTAGCAATCATAAAAATGGGTGTAACCATCCCACAGCGGTCGCCATTGGGAATAGTCGTCTGCGCGTAGAGGTCTTACCGTGACAGCCATGTGTTCCTCACATTACAAATTGATCGCCATTTCGAAACAGCGTAAATCGACACCCGCCATACGCGAGTGATGATAGCTTTCGCTCAGCGTAACAAACCCCTGCTTCTGATAAAACGACTGGGCGTTAGGCGTCGCATCGAGCGTCAGACGGGTTATCCCCCGGCTGCGGGCTTCCTGTTTGAGCGCCTCAATAATCCGGGTTGCCATGCCTTTTCCGGAGGCTGCAGGCAAGGTGAAAATCGCCTCCAGGCAATGGGTATCCAGATCGAGATAGCCGGTTGCCGCAACATCGCCCTTTTCATCTTCAACCACATAAAAAGGGTATTCAATGATCATCTTCCGAAAGCGTTCGGGCATGAGATCTGGCGTCCAGCGCGCAATGACCTCTGCGTCGTAACTGGTTTTACAGCCGTGACGAATCGCCTGATTGCGAATATTCCAGAGCGTTTCGGCTTCCTGCGGCCTGGCTTTTCGTAATGTCATAACCTCCTCCTTTAACGGCTTTTTAGCCGCATTTCCCGTGCCGACCTGGCAAGACGCTGAGTACGACAATAGAGCGTAAACAGCACAAAGCCGCTGCTGTTCATCACCACCCGACAAAGTAATAGCGCGAATGATGCGATGACCAGCGGCCAAAGACCTCCGTCATGCGAAAGCAGGAAATGTAAAACCTGAACGAGGGTCGTTATCAGCAGGATGATGAACAACGCCATAAAGCCCGACAATCCCGACGTCTTACCACGTGCCAGGAGTACGCTTGTCACAATGAGCGCGCCTGTCATCGTCAATGATGGTAAGAAAAAGCTCAATGCATGATGCAAAGGTGACAAACCCTGCAACGTGCTGAGAAAAGGCAGAAGGTTTAACGCAAACGCCACTAAAAAAAGAGGTAACAGTACCGCTACTGGGTAAGGATTTTGACGCGAAAGCTCGCTGAGTGGACGCGAAAAATACCGTTCCAGCTCGGGCGTGGAATGATTCAAGAGACGGATATCACGATGAGCAATAGCCTCCTCTATCTCTTTGCCATGCTGCAGGAGATCCTGGAAAACCCGTCCGGTTAAAAGAGACAAAAAGCTCATCAAAATTTCGCCATTAAAGAAATGATGCCCATTTCTGGTAGGGAATGAACCCAGCACGCCTCAACTAAATGTGATAGAGATGAAAATACCAGAACGCAAACAAAAGCATAACGCCTAAAAAGGGAGATCCGCGGATGACCATACCGACGCTCATGACAGAACGCTTACTGCTAAAACCGCTGGTTGCCGAAGATGCGGCCCAGATACAAAAGCTTTATCCGCGCTGGGAGATTGTCCGCTATATGGTCTCTTCCGTGCCATGGCCCTACCCGGATAACGGCGCGGAAAACTATGTCAATAACGTGGCGCTGCCGGATGTGGCGAAAGGGATTGCCTGGTTCTGGAGCATCCGGCGACGTGAGGTGCCGGATGAATTGATGGGCATTATTTGCCTGTACGACGTCGAGGATAACAACCGCGGGTTCTGGCTCGCGCCGGAGTTTCAGGGCCAGGGATACATGCGCGAGGCCAGCATTGCCGCGACGGATTACTGGTTCAATACGCTAAACAAACCTGTATTACGCGCCCCGAAAGCCGCTGCCAACAGCCGCTCCCGGCGTATTTCGGACAGTAGCGGCATGCGGCTTATCAGGACGGAGAAGAAAGCCTACGTTAGCGGGATGCTGGACTCCGAGCTGTGGGAGATCACCCGCGACGAGTGGAACGCCCGTCAGGTGAGCTGATAGTGCTTATCCGGCATCAGCCTTTCCGGAATCTTCTCTTCATCGTTCATCTGCAGCAGATCGCGTTCCATCATGTTGCAGATGGCGTCCAGCGGCAGATCGTTATTCTCAGTGCCGAACGGGTCTTCCAGCTCTTCCGCCAGGGTGTCCAGCGAGATAAAGGTGTATGAGATCAGCGCTGAGACAAAGGGCGTCATGTAGTGCAGATCCACGACCAGTGCGAACGGCAGCATGATGCAGAACAGATACACCGTGCGGTGCAAAATCAGCGTATAGGCAAACGGTACCGGCGTGGTCGCAATGCGTTCACAGCCGGACAGGACGATGGACATATCGTTCAGACGATTGTTCAGGCTGTGAAACAGAATGTCTGAGAGTTGCCCGTTACGCCGCCGTACGGCCAGCCACTCCCCCATGATCAGTAAAATACGATTCGCCGGTGAGTTGGCTTTCATCACCTGACGTAAATCATCCGGAGCAAGATAGCGAGAGAGTTGCTCGGCGTTCAGCTCCCGGCGCAGGGTCATGCGCAGGCAGTTAGCAAAAGCAATCTGCAGACGGACAAACTCGCCCAGATGCTTATCGTCAGGCAAGGTGTTTTTTACCTCGCGAAACAGCGAGCGCGCCGCTATCATCAACTGCCCCCAGAGCAGGCGAGCCTCAACGTAGCGTGAATAACAGGCGTTGTTTCTGAAACCGAGAAAGATTGCGATCGCCACGCCGAGAATGCTGAATGGCGCCACGGTAAATTTGATGCCCAGTGAGGTATACCACGGCAGCATCAGGATAACGGCAATAGAAAGCAGGAAGTTGAGCAGCAGTCGGGTATAGATCTTAGGCAGTACCGAACCGTGCCAGACAAAAATCAGTTGTAGCCAGTGCTGTTTAGGACGAACGATCATAGTGAGTTTCAGGAAAGAAAAGAGCGAGGCTATTAAACGTGATCCCCGTCACCGTTGCAAGTTTGTTAACTGGACATTGCATTTTCTCCCCTGATTAGCGAAATCCGCACAGTGCCGCATGTGTTTTTTAAAAACAAAGCACATAGTATGTTGTAACTAAAATGAAGTATGTTTAAACCCGGCCGCAGCCGGGTGAACGTTAGCAAAGCGGTTTAACCGCAGCGCGCATTCCCTTCAGCAGAATGGCATCAAGGTCCAGCGTGACCTGGTCGACAAGACCGCTTACCTGCGTCAAGTCCTGTTCCCAGTGTTCGCGTGCGCTGAGCACCGACTGCACCAGCTCACGGGTGCTCAACTGCCGATCGCGGTGCTGCGCCCAGAGCTGCTGATAACGTTCCAGCCAGCATGCATCATCCTGCACCGGATAGCTCTCCCCGTTACGCTCTGCGCGGTAGAACGCGAATAACGCGGCTAAGGCAAACGTCAGACGTGCCGGTAATTGCCCTGTTGCCTTCTGCCCTGCCAGTAGCTGTGGCAGGATGCGGGTGCGGTATTTGGTCATGCCGTTGAGCGCAATGGAAAGCAGCTGGTGTCGGATATAGGGATTGCGAAAACGCCCTGTTACCGCACTGGCGAAAGATTCCAGCTCGTTACGCGGCAAATCGAGGACCGGAATGATCTCCTGATAAATTGCTTTTTCGACGAACGCGCAGATCTCCGCATCATTCATCGCCTCGCCCACCGTATCCAGCCCGGCCTGGAAGGCGACCGGCACCAGCGCCGTATGCGCCCCGTTCAGAATGGCAACCTTGCGTTCTTTGTAGGGCCTGATGTCGTCGACAATCAGTACATTTAACGGGTACTTATCCAGACGGAGTTCCTGAGCAAGGGATGCCGGCCCCTGGATAACGAACAGATAGAAATGTTCAGCCGTGTCAAGGAACCCATCGTGATAACCCAGCTCAGCTTCAAGTACAGCCGCTTCGTCGCGCGGGTAACCGGTCACGATACGGTCAACCAGCGTCGAGCAGAAGCTGTTTGCGTCGTTTAGCCACCGGATAAAGGCCGCAGGCAGCGCCCACTCCTGGGCATAGCGCAGGACGAGTTCACGCAGTGCATCACCGTTGTAGTCAATCAGTTCGCACGGAATGATGATCCAGCCTTTATCCGTTGCACCGTTGAAATGGTTAAAGCGCTCAAACAGCAGTCGCGTCAGCTTTGCCGGGTAGCTCGCAGCAGGGGCATCGTCGAATCTGTCACCCGCGTGGTAGCTAATACCCGCTTCGGTGGTGTTCGAGAAAACAAAGCGCATATCCGGGTTGTGTGCCAGTTTCAGAAAGGCGTCATAGTCGGCGTAGACGCTGATTTCACGGTTAACCGAGCGGATAAGACGGCTCTTACTCACCGCTTCACCCTGCTCGTTCAGGCCGCGAATGATAGTGGTATACAAACCATCCTGAGTGCTCAGCGACGGCGGGAAGTCACTCTGAATAGGACGGACGATAACCACACCGGCATTAAGATCGGTATGTTCATTTAACAGGTCAATTTGCCAGTCGACGAACGCACGCAGGAAATTGCCTTCACCAAACTGAATGATGCGTTCTGGGTATTGAGCACCGGGAAAATCACGACGGTTGAGCGTGTTCACAAGGGGGTTCCTTTTATGATTAGTCATACAGCCTGATAATATTGGTACGATAACTTATCAAAACTTAACGACCAGGAACCCTGTTTTGATCAATCCACGGCGTAGTTGTACAAAATAATCATAAGAACTTATAGAACACAGACGTGGCCGTCATGGCGCCGTCCGGCATAAGGGCATAGCGCGGGATCTCCCCCAACTTCTGCCATCCGGCGCGCTGGTAGAACGTCTCGGCCCCGCTGCCGGTGGAGGTATCGAGCACCAGCACCGAAATCTCTCTGGCCCGAGCCTCAGCTTCAAGCGCTTCCATCAATGCCATCGCGGCACCTTTCCGGCGCGCTTTCTCGTGAACCAGCAGCTTCGCCACATCGGCGCGATGCGGCTGGTTTTCCGGCTGGTCTGTGATTAACTGCACCGTTCCGATGACGCCGTCCTGCGGGTCGACACAGGCCAGCACGAGGCGCTCATTGCGCCCTACGCTTTCAGCAATGCCGCGCCAGAAAGAGCGGGCCTTCTCCAGGCTAAAGGGAAGCATAAAGCTGACGGATGCCCCGCCGTTCACACAATTTTCGAGGATCCCGGCCAGCGCATCAAGGTGGGTGAGAATTTCGTCTCGGGTGAGGTTTTTGATTTGCAGTGAGGTATTCATTGTTTTTCCTTACGTTGAATACCATCACTGTGCATTTAACATCTTCTTAACGCAAACGGATCGGACATAGGCTTTTGTTATGTCACCGGGCGCGCTGGCGCTGCTGCTTCATGGCATACATCTTTTCATCGGCATCTTTTAACCACTGCTGCAGGTCGTTGCCGTTATGATCGAATTCACTTAGCCCCCATGAGAAGTGAAGCGACCAGGGGTGTAACCTGCGGGCGTTATAGTTTTCTACCTGCTCGACGAGATACTGCATGGCAATCCAGGCGCCCTGCTCATCCGTATCCGCGAACAGCACGGCGAACTCGTCCCCGCCAAAACGAACCAGCAGATCCGCTTCGCGGAAAGAGGCACGCATCAGTTGCGCCATGGCATTCAGCGCCTTATCCCCCTCTTCATGCCCGAAGCGATCGTTAATTTCCTTAAAGCGATCCAAATCCAGCCAGCCGAGCGTCAGCGGCTCTGCCCGGCGCCGGGCAACGGAAAGCGTGAAGCGCACGAGTTGATTAAAGCCCCGACGGTTGAATAGCCCGGTTAATTCATCCGTGGTCGCCGCGCTGATGGCAGCAAATTCATCTTCCGCCAGCGCGCCAAGATCTCCCAGGACGGCGAGGTCGGCGGCAGAAAACTCCCGGGGAGCATAATCAATCAGGCACAGCGAGCCAACGCTTGCGCCGTCACGCAGGCGCAGCGGGAAGCCCGCGTAAAACCGCACGCGAGGTTCACCGGCCACCAGCGGGTTATCCGCAAAACGATCGTCCTGAAGCATATCCCCTACCACCAGCGGCGCTTCGGTGAGGATAGTATGGCCACAAAATGAGATGTTACGCGGAACGGAGCCAGGTGCCTGACCATCAGCGGACTTAACGATTAGCGAATGCTCATCAATGAGATTGACCATCGCCAGCGGCACCTGGAAGAAGCGTTTTGCCAGACGCGTTAACCGGTCAAACGCCGGGGAACTGTCGATCTCAAGCAGACCGGATTCTCGTAGCGAGTTGAGTCTGTCTGTTTCATTTTCAGGGGTTGCAGGTGCTTTCATAATGTCTCCTGACGTAAAGCGTTACTAAAAGCGTAGCTTAAACAGAGGCATTGTCAGCGTTCTGACAGCCTGTTAAGTCGCTTACTATTCACGTCAATGCCTTATGACGATTAACGCAGCTATGTTTCACTCCCGGTGGGCGCGGCAATTTGCTCGTCCGCCACCCGGGCGCTGGTACGGTTTCGACCCGCTTTTTTTGAACGATAGAGATGATCGTCCGCTTCGGCCATGAGCTTGTTGAAGACCTCGGTCAACTGCCATGACTCAGCCTTTCCACTGCCGAGGCCAATACTGACCGTCAGAAAGAGCGTCTGGTGACGCCATGTAAAAGGATGGCTGGCAACGGTGGAACGGATACGCTCAGCCAGTTCAAAACCGTGTTGCGCGTCGCCTGAATGAACCACCACAGCGAACTCTTCCCCGCCCATGCGCGCCACCATGCCGTCTTCGCCAACGACCTGCTGAACCTGTCGGGCAAACGACGCCAGCACGCGATCTCCGCACTCGTGGCCGTAGTTATCATTAATGCTTTTGAAATAATCAATATCCAGCAGCATGACGGTCAAAAAACGGGTATGCCGGTACGTCTCTTCATGCTTTAACGCCTCATAAAGCCCGGAACGCGAGTAGACGTGTGTTAAAAAGTCATAATCCGCCCTCAGTGAAACCTGGCGGATCAGGGAATTAATCGCCGCCATGCTGACGGAGACCATCACCGGGCAGATCGCCATCGTGGCGATACCCAGCCGGGCTGAAAACATCATTGGCGTCGTAAACGGCGTCGCCACGGCAATATTAATAATAGAGTTGGCGACCAAAATGATTTCAGTGGCACCCGTGATAAACGTCAGCAGACAGGTCGCAGGCAATGAGTAACGAACCGCACACCAGATAAGCGCTGGCAGAGGAAACGAGAGGCTCCCCGCTCCGCCAATCACCACCGACGCGACCACCGAGACGATCAGCGCCATCACCGGCAGCAGCTGCTCCAGACGTAACCTGAGATCACGCCCGGGCATACGTAACGTGAGCATA
>NZ_QPFW01000196.1:0-27018 GCF_008122455.1 Enterobacter sp. C6 | reverse complement strand
CGTCATGCTCACCGGCAGACCAAAAAGATTGACGGCCTGATCCAGCAGATGCGGAGCTAAATCGTACCAGATGCCGCTGCCCGGACCGGCCTGTTCGCGCCAGCGGTTTCTCACCTGCGGACGAAAGCGGTCAAAGTGCGATTCAAAAAAGAGGATCTCCCCTAGCGTGCCTTCACTGAGAAGCCTTTTTACCGTCAGAAAGTCGCTGTCCCAGCGGCGGTTATGGAACACCGACAGCAGCCTGCCCAGACTCCTTGCCAGCGCATCCAGCTCGCGTGCCTGTGACAGCGTCACGGTGAAGGGCTTATCTACCACTACGTGCTTACCGGCCTCCAGCGCGGCCTTTGCCAGCGGAAAGTGGGTGTCGTTCGGCGTGGGGATGACGATTAAATCAATATTCGGATCGTTGAAAAGGTGTTTAGGTTCAGAGACAACCGGCACGGAAGGCCAGTCGGCATGGACTTTAGCGGCATCGCTGCTGGATACCGCCGCCAGCGCCATCCCCGGCGTCCCGGCTATCAGAGGCGCATGAAACGTTTTGCTCGCGTACCCGTAGCCGATAAGCCCGACGCGGATATTATCACTCATAGTGCCATCCTCTTTTATGACATTCTTATTTCACACTGGCTAACCTGGCATGAGCACAGATTAATAATGTGCCCTATGACTTAAAATAGCAGGTTGTACGGGTTGTTTTTGTTACATAGTATTAACCTACTGATTTTGCTTAAGGGAACCGTTCCCAAAGCGCTTGCCGTCAGGGAGACGTCACTGTAACATTTGCGCCCTGTCTTTATGGATAAAGTACAATTACGCATTATGACGTCAATTATTAATCGAATCATTGAATTAGCGGGATGGATTGTCCTTGGAGTTTCGGTCATTTTGCTGGGCGTCGCCAGCCATATCGATAACTACCAGCCGCCGGAGCCTGTCACCATCGCCCAACCTAAGTAACCGGTTACTGCAATAAAGAGTGACATAATATGTCAGTTTCGTATTGCCAGCCCTGGTGAACACGGTTAACCTTCTCTTCCAGGCATCGTCTGATGCCTGAATTTCAGCAAAGAAAACTCCTAATTTCGTCGCGTTACCTGAGTGGGCTGTTTACGTCTTTATTAATCCGTTTATTATTCGACCGAATTACCTTAACTGGTATTACTCACTTTTATATGGAAACTTATTAATATGACAGTTCAGGACTATTTATTAAAATTTCGCAAGATCAATTCGCTTGAGAGCCTGGAAAAACTGTTTGACCATCTGAACTACACCCTGTCGGATAATCAGGACATCATTAATATGTATCGCGCCGCAGACCATCGCCGCGCGGAGCTGGTTTCCGGTGGTCGTTTGTTCAACGTCGGTGAAGTGCCTAAGTCTGTATGGCGTTACGTTTTATAAGAAAGTAGCCATCCGCGCGAAATGTTATATACTCTCCGCCCTGCAAACTGGCTGTACAACATTTCGCGCAGATTATGGGAGAGTTCATGACCGCAACGCCTGGAGAACGCATTGGAGGCTGGTTAATCGCCCCACTGGCATGGCTGCTGGTTGCCTTATTAAGCGCATCGCTTGCGCTGCTGCTGTATACCACCGCACTGATTACCCCTCACGCCATCCAGACCCTGATGTCGCAAAGCGTGCTGAATATTGCTTTGTGGTTTGTGTCGTTCGTTTTCGCAATTGGAATGTGGTACTACACGCTGTGGCTGACCATCGCCTTCTTTAAGCGCCGCAAGAGTGTGCCTAAGCACTACATTATCTGGCTGCTGATTTCGGTCCTGCTGGCGGTGAAAGCGTTTGCCTTTTCGCCCGTATCAGACGCGCTGGCCGTTCGTCAGCTGCTATTCCCGTTGCTGGCTGCGGCGCTGCTGGTGCCCTATTTCAAACGTTCGACGCGGGTGAAAAACACCTTCGTGAACCCGTAATAACCCTACAGATAACCTGTTGTCGCCTGCGTCGGTTTGTCCGATAATAGGCGGCTTTTTTATTTCAGGCTAAATAATGACCGATTACTTACTGCTCTTTGTCGGCACCGTGCTGGTTAACAACTTCGTTCTGGTGAAGTTCCTTGGCCTGTGTCCGTTTATGGGCGTTTCCAAAAAGCTGGAAACAGCAATGGGTATGGGGCTGGCGACGACCTTCGTGATGACGCTGGCGTCCATCTGCGCGTGGTGGATCGATACCTGGATCCTCATCCCGCTGGGATTAACCTATCTTCGTACGCTGGCCTTTATTCTGGTTATCGCGGTGGTGGTGCAATTTACCGAAATGGTGGTGCGCAAAACCAGCCCGGCGCTTTATCGCCTGCTGGGTATCTTCCTGCCGCTGATCACCACCAACTGTGCGGTTCTCG
Organism: Enterobacter sp. C6; assembly: GCF_008122455.1. Classification (NCBI taxonomy): domain Bacteria; kingdom Pseudomonadati; phylum Pseudomonadota; class Gammaproteobacteria; order Enterobacterales; family Enterobacteriaceae; genus Enterobacter; species Enterobacter sp. C6. The sequence continues at coordinate 24,659 of NZ_QPFW01000196.1, read as the reverse complement.
GCGTAGCGCTGCTGAACATCAACCTTGGCCATAACTTTATGCAGTCGGCGCTGTATGGTTTCTCTGCGGCAGTCGGTTTCTCTCTGGTGATGGTGCTGTTCGCCTCCATTCGCGAGCGCCTGGCAGCAGCGGATATCCCTGCGCCCTTCCGCGGTAACGCGATTGCGCTGGTGACCGCAGGTTTAATGTCTCTGGCCTTTATGGGCTTTAGTGGTCTGGTGAAGTTGTAATGAATGCTATCTGGATTGCCATCGCCTCTATCAGCGTTCTGGGGTTGGTGTTTGGCCTTATCCTGGGCTACGCCTCCCGCCGTTTCGCGGTAGAGGACGATCCCGTTGTAGAAAAAATTGATGAGCTTCTGCCACAAAGCCAGTGCGGGCAGTGCGGCTACCCCGGCTGCCGCCCTTATGCCGAAGCGGTAGGGGTTCAGGGTGAAAAAATTAACCGCTGTGCGCCCGGTGGCGAAGCGGTGATGTTGAAAATTGCGGCCCTGCTTAACGTTGACCCGCAGCCTGTTGACGGCGATGCGGACGTGCAGGAGCCGGTCCGCGCGCTGGCCGTGATCGACGAAGCCAACTGTATCGGCTGCACCAAATGTATTCAGGCCTGCCCGGTTGACGCCATTGTGGGCGCAACCCGCGCCATGCACACCGTCGTGGCGGACCTCTGCACCGGCTGTAACCTCTGCGTGGCCCCCTGCCCGACGCAATGTATCGAGCTGCGCCCGGTTGAAACGACTACCGAAAGCTGGAAGTGGGATCTTCAAGCCATTCCGGTTCGCAATATTCCTGTGGAACAACATGCTTAAGTTATTTTCTGCTTTCAGAAAAGAGAAGATTTGGGACTTTGACGGCGGTATTCATCCACCGGAGATGAAAACCCAGTCTAACGGCACGCCGCTGCGTCAAATTCCGCTGGCGACCCGTTTCGTTATGCCGCTCAAGCAGCACATCGGCGCGGAGGGTGAGCTGTGCGTGAAAGAAGGTGATACCGTCCTTCGCGGTCAGCCGCTGACCTTTGGTCGCGGACGTATGCTGCCGGTGCACGCCCCCACCTCCGGTAAGGTGGTCGCTATCGCCCCTCATACGGTGGCTCATCCGTCCGCGCTCTCAGAGCTGAGCGTGATTATTGAAGCCGATGGCGAAGACCGCTGGATTGACCGTGACGGCTGGAGCGATTACCGCGCCCACAGCCGCGAAGCGCTTATCGAGCGCATTCATCAGTTCGGCGTTGCTGGTCTGGGTGGTGCAGGCTTCCCGACCGGTGTTAAACTCCGCGGCGGTGGCGATAACATTCAGACGTTGATTATTAACGCCGCCGAGTGCGAGCCGTATATCACCGCCGACGATCGTCTGATGCAGGACTGCGCCGCCCAGGTGGTGGAAGGTATCCGCATCCTCGCGCACATTCTGCAGCCGCGGGAAGTGCTGATCGGTATCGAAGACAATAAACCGCAGGCTATTTCAATGCTGCGCGCCGTGCTGGCGGGCAGTCACGATATTAGCCTGCGCGTTATCCCGACCAAGTATCCTTCCGGCGGCGCAAAACAGCTGACGCAAATTCTCACCGGCAAGCAGGTCCCGCATGGCGGACGCTCTTCGGATATCGGCGTGCTGATGCAAAACGTCGGCACCGCGTATGCCGTGAAGCGCGCGGTGATTGACGGCGAACCGTTAACCGAGCGCGTGGTGACGCTGACCGGGGAATCAATTTCTCGTCCGGGCAACGTCTGGGCGCGTCTGGGTACGCCGGTGCGTCATCTGCTGGAACAGGCTGAGTTTTGCCCGGGCAGCGACCAGATGGTGATCATGGGCGGCCCGCTGATGGGCTTTACCCTGCCGTGGCTGGACGTTCCGGTAGTGAAAATCACCAACTGTCTGCTCGCGCCTTCTCCGACCGAGATGGGCGATGAGCAGGAAGAGAAAGGCTGCATCCGCTGCAGCGCCTGTGCCGACGCCTGCCCGGCGGATCTGCTGCCGCAGCAGCTGTACTGGTACAGCAAAGGCCAGCTGCACGACAAGGCAAAAGCCCATAACCTGGCCGACTGCATTGAATGCGGTGCCTGCGCCTGGGTATGCCCTAGCAACATTCCTCTGGTGCAGTATTTCCGCCAGGAGAAGGCTGAAATTTATGCCATCTCCATGGAAGAAAAACGCGCAGCAGAAGCCAAAGCGCGCTTCGAAGCGCGCCAGGCGCGACTGGAACGCGAAAAAATCGCCCGTCAGGAGCGCCATAAGCAGGCCGCCGTTCAGCCTGCCGAGAAAGATCAGGATGCGATTAACGCCGCACTGGCGCGCGTTCGCGAGAAAAAAGCCACTGCAGCGCAGCCTGTGGTGATCCCGGCCGGCGAGAAGCCGGACAACAGCGAAGCGATTGCCGCGCGTGAAGCACGTAAGGCCGCAGCGCGCGCCCGTCAGGCTGAAAAAGCGCAAACGGTCCAGGCAGAGACCGAGATCGACCCGCGTAAAGCCGCCGTTGAAGCGGCGATTGCCCGGGCCAAAGCCCGCAAAGCCGGTGAGCAGAATGTAGTGGTCGAGCAGGAAGCCGTCGACCCTCGCAAAGCGGCCGTCGAAGCGGCGATTGCCCGTGCTAAAGCGCGCAAAGCGGCGCAGCAGACGCAAACCGCAGAACCCGAAGCGCCGGTCGACCCGCGTAAAGCCGCCGTCGAAGCGGCGATTGCCCGCGCTAAAGCCCGTAAAGCGGCGCAGCAGGATGAGCAACCGCAGGCCGCCAACGATGACCCGCGCAAGGCCGCCGTCGCCGCCGCCATTGCGCGCGTTCAGGCGAAGAAAGCCGCACAGCAAGCAGTTAACGAGGATTAAATGGTTTTCAGAATCGCAAGCTCCCCTTACACCCACAATCAGCGCCAGACATCGCGCATCATGATGCTGGTTTGCCTGGCGGCGCTGCCGGGCATTGCCGTTCAGTGCTGGTTTTTCGGCTGGGGAACCCTGTTCCAGATAATCCTGGGCTGTGCCAGCGCCTTAGCGGCGGAAGCGCTTGTCCTTAAGCTGCGCAAGGCGGCTGTCTCCCGCATTCTTGCCGATAACTCCGCGCTGTTGACCGGCCTGCTGCTGGCCATCAGTATCCCACCGTTCGCCCCATGGTGGATGGTGGTCCTGGGTACCGTGTTTGCGGTGATCATTGCCAAACAGCTGTACGGCGGGCTCGGCCATAACCCGTTCAACCCGGCGATGATTGGCTACGTGGTGCTGCTGATCTCCTTCCCGGTACAGATGACCAGCTGGCTGCCTCCGCATGAGATTGCGGCCACGGTTCCGGGCTTTATGGATGCCCTGCACGTGATCTTTACCGGCCATACGGCGCTCGGTGCGGATATGAACGCGCTGCGCATGGGCGTGGACGGTATCAGTCAGGCGACGCCTCTCGATACCTTTAAAACATCCCTGCATGCCGGGCACAGCGTTGAGCAGATCATGAAGTCCGCGATCTACAGCGGCATGCTGGCGGGTGCAGGCTGGCAGTGGGTCAACCTGGCGTATCTGCTGGGCGGCCTGTTCCTGCTGCAGCAGAAAGCCATCCGCTGGCATATTCCGGTCAGCTTCCTCGTGACGCTGGCGGTTTGCGCCACGCTGGGCTGGGTCTTCTCGCCTGAATCACTGGCCAGCCCGCAGATGCATTTGCTCTCCGGTGCGACCATGCTGGGTGCCTTCTTTATCCTGACGGATCCGGTGACGGCGTCCACGACTAACCGTGGACGTCTGATCTTCGGCGCGCTGGCGGGCCTGCTGGTATGGCTTATCCGCAGCTTTGGCGGCTACCCGGACGGCGTGGCCTTTGCCGTCCTGCTTGCCAACATAACCGTTCCGCTCATCGACTATTACACGCGTCCACGCGTGTACGGTCATCGCTAAGGGTTTCGCCATGTTAAAAACGATGCAAAAACACGGCGTCACGCTGGCTGTCTTCGCCGCGGTCCTGACGGGGCTGACGGCACTGGTTAATGCGCTGACCAAAACGACCATCGAAGAACAGGCCTCGAAGCAGCAAAAGGCGCTGTTCGATCAGGTGATCCCGTCCGATTTCTACGATAATGACCTGCAAAAAAGCTGCTTTGTGGTAGACGCGCCGCAGCTTGGGAAAGGCCCGCACCGCCTCTTTATCGCCCGTAAAGGGGATAAACCGGTCGGCGCAGTGATGGAAGCGACGGCGCCTGACGGCTATTCCGGCGCCATTCAGCTGCTTGTGGGCAGCGATTTCTCCGGCACCATACTGGGCACCCGCGTGACGGAACACCATGAAACGCCGGGTCTTGGCGATAAAATTGAAACCCGCCTGAGCGACTGGATTTTGCACTTTGCCGGTAAAGTGATCCATGGCGAAGGTGACACCGCGTTTGCAGTGAAGAAAGATGGCGGCGAATTCGACCAGTTCACCGGGGCGACCATCACCCCACGTGCGGTGGTGAATGCCGTCAAACGAGCCGGGCTGTATGCTGAAACGCTGCCCGCGCAAATCAACAATCTTCCGGCCTGTGAGGAGTAATCATGAGCCAGGTTAAAGAGGTTATTGTCCAGGGGTTGTGGAAGAACAACTCCGCGCTGGTACAGCTTCTGGGCATGTGCCCACTGCTGGCGGTAACGTCCACCGCCACCAACGCGCTCGGTCTGGGTCTGGCAACCACGCTGGTATTGACCCTGACCAACCTCTCCATCTCTGCCCTGCGCCGCTGGACGCCGTCGGAAATTCGTATTCCGATTTACGTCATGATCATTGCGTCGGTGGTCAGTATCGTTCAGATGCTGATTAACGCCTATGCGTTTGGCCTGTACCAGTCGCTCGGGATCTTTATTCCCCTTATCGTCACTAACTGTATCGTTGTCGGGCGCGCGGAAGCCTTCGCGGTGAAAAACAGCCCCGCCATGTCGGCGCTGGATGGGTTTTCCATTGGCATGGGTGCCACATGCGCCATGTTCGTGCTGGGCTCGCTGCGCGAGATCCTCGGTAATGGTACGCTGTTTGACGGCGCAGATGCGCTGCTCGGCGGCTGGGCCAAAGCGCTGCGCGTTGAAGTGTTCCACACCGATACGCCATTTCTGCTGGCCATGCTGCCGCCCGGCGCGTTTATTGGCCTTGGCATGATGCTGGCGATAAAATACCTGATTGATGAAAAACGTAAGCGCCGCGCGGCTGAGCGCAGCGTTCTGGAAGGGACACCCGAGAAGGCCTCATGAATAAAGAAAAGCGCATTGCGATCCTGACCCGTCTGCGGGACGAGAACCCGCACCCGACGACGGAGCTGAATTTTACCTCCCCGTTTGAGCTGCTGATCGCGGTGTTGCTTTCTGCGCAGGCGACCGACGTGAGCGTCAATAAAGCCACTGCCCTGCTCTATCCGGTCGCCAATACGCCGAAAGCCATGCTGGAGCTGGGCGTGGAAGGCGTGAAGTCGTATATCAAAACCATCGGCCTGTTTAACAGCAAAGCCGAGAACGTCATCAAGACCTGCCGGATCCTGCTGGAACAGCACGGAGGCGAAGTGCCGGAGGACCGCGCTGCGCTGGAAGCCTTACCGGGCGTGGGGCGTAAGACCGCAAACGTGGTGCTTAACACTGCGTTTGGCTGGCCCACTATCGCCGTGGATACGCATATATTTCGCGTGTCTAACCGGACCAACTTCGCGCCGGGGAAAAACGTCGAGCAGGTCGAAGAGAAACTGCTGAAAGTGGTTCCGGCAGAATTTAAGGTGGATTGCCATCACTGGCTGATTCTGCACGGCCGATATACCTGTATTGCCCGCAAGCCTCGCTGCGGCTCCTGCATTATCGAAGATCTCTGCGAATACAAAGAAAAAGTGTATCCCTGATCGCCCCAATCCCATATTAAAGGAAGGGCTATCGAATGCTCTTCTTTTGGCCGTTACTTGTCCGTCTTTCGCTTACTCTGACCTGTCACTTGTTCGGTTGTTTAACGCTCAAACAGGTTAATACTTTTTTCATGGCCAAAAATTTCTATACATCTGTGATCGCGATCACCCTGATAACTTCATGTTGAATTTTTGTTGTCAAAATCGGCCTAAACCCTTTGTCTGACAAGATACTCACCTCCCATTACCGAAGATAAGACCAGCTATTTTTCAGAATATGGGCTATATCACTGCGTAAAGCGACAAATAGCAGAACATATCGCCAAAAGCCGATCCGGACGGGTCATTACCAGTCGAAAAAACTACCTTTACTCATCGTATGAAATTTAACGCTGAATAACATTTGCATGAACCGACGATTATACCAGCCCAGATATATGTAACAGATTATTACAAACGTATTGCCAGACGGGGCAGGATAGTGAACATTACCCGCCGTTTCTCCTCCCAATATAACTATAAGGCGTATGGACTACGGCCATCACGCTATGAACACCCCCATTAATATGGGATGTAAAAAAAGAGGTATATGTGTCTACTGCAAACAATAAACCAACAGATGAAAGCGTGAGTCTTAACGCTTTTAAACAACCTAAAGCGTTCTATCTCATCTTCTCTATCGAGTTATGGGAGCGTTTTGGTTATTACGGCCTGCAAGGGATCATGGCGGTTTACCTGGTAAAACAGCTGGGTATGTCCGAAGCTGATTCCATCACGTTGTTCTCTTCCTTCAGTGCTCTGGTGTACGGTCTGGTCGCGATTGGCGGCTGGCTGGGCGATAAAGTCCTCGGGACTAAACGCGTCATCATGCTGGGCGCCATTGTCCTGGCGATTGGCTATGGTCTGGTGGCATGGTCAGGGCATGATGCCGCTGTCGTGTATATGGGTATGGCGACGATTGCCGTTGGTAATGGTCTGTTCAAAGCGAACCCGTCCTCTCTGCTTTCGACCTGCTACAACAAAGACGATCCGCGCCTGGACGGTGCATTTACCATGTACTACATGTCCATCAACATCGGTTCGTTCTTCTCTATGCTGGCAACCCCATGGCTCGCGGCGAAATTCGGCTGGAGCGTGGCATTTGCACTGAGCTTCGTGGGTATGTTGATCACCGTGGTGAACTTCCTGTTCTGCCGCAGCTGGGTTAAAGACTACGGTTCAAAACCTGACTTCGAGCCTGTGCATATGGGCAAACTGCTGGCCACCATCGTGGGCGTTGTTGTCCTCGCGGCCATCGCCACCTGGCTGCTGCACAACCAGGGTATCGCACGTGCCGTTCTGGGCGTGGTTGCGCTGGGTATCGTGGTCATCTTTGCAAAAGAAGCATTCGCCATGCAGGGTGCGGCCCGTCGCAAGATGATTGTGGCGTTCATTCTGATGCTGGAAGCGATTATCTTCTTCGTGCTGTACAGCCAGATGCCAACTTCACTGAACTTCTTCGCCATCCGTAACGTAGAGCACTCCATTCTGGGTATCGCGTTTGAACCTGAGCAGTTCCAGGCACTGAACCCGTTCTGGATCATGATTGGTTCCCCAATTCTGGCCGCTATCTATAACAAGATGGGTGACCGTCTGCCGATGCCGCACAAGTTTGCGCTGGGTATGGTGCTGTGTTCTGGTGCCTTCCTGGTACTGCCACTGGGTACCAAATTTGCGTCCGACGCAGGTATCGTTTCCGTTAACTGGCTGATCCTGAGCTACGCGCTGCAGTCTATCGGCGAGCTGATGATCTCCGGCCTGGGACTGGCCATGGTTGCGCAGCTGGTTCCTCAGCGTTTGATGGGCTTCATCATGGGTAGCTGGTTCCTGACCACTGCCGGTGCGGCAATCATCGCGGGTAAGATTGCTAACCTGATGGCTGTTCCGGAAAATGTAACCGATCCACTGCTTTCCCTGAACGTCTACGGTACCGTGTTCATGCAGATTGGTATCGCGACTGCGGTAATTGCCGCTCTGATGCTGCTGACCGCGCCGAAACTGAACCGTATGACTCAGGACGACGACAAGACCGCTAAAGCGACAAACACCGCTACCGCGTGATTTCCGTGAGAAACGACTGACCAGAAGCCGCTAATGCATTAGCGGCTTTTTTTTTATCCGTTTGCGCACTAACATAGCTGAAACCTCAGCAAAAAGGAGTTACCGATGAAACTGTTCTACAAACCGGGTGCGTGCTCTCTTGCTTCCCATATCACCCTGCGCGAGAGCGGCAAAGATTTCACGCTGGATGGCGTTGACCTGATGAAAAAACGTCTGGAAAACGGCGATGATTTTCTTGCCATCAACCCGAAAGGACAAGTTCCGGCGCTCTTGCTGGATGACGGTACTCTGCTGACCGAAGGCGTGGCGATTATGCAGTTCCTGGCCGATAGCGTACCCGATCGCCATCTGCTGGCACCGGTCAGTACCATTTCGCGTTATAAGACGCTGGAATGGCTGAACTACATTGCCACCGAGCTGCACAAAGGCTTTACCCCCCTGTTCCGCCCGGATACGCCGGAAGAGTTCAAACCGACCCTGCGCGCCCTGCTGGAGAAAAAGCTGCAGTACGTTAACGCATCGCTGAAAGACGATCAGTGGATTGCGGGTCCGCGCTTCACGATTGCCGATGCGTACCTGTTCACCGTGCTGCGCTGGGCGCGCGCGGTTAAGCTTAACCTGGAAGGGTTAGACCATATTGCAGCGTATATGAAACGCGTGGCAGAGCGTCCTGCGGTGGCTGCGGCGCTGAAAGCGGAAGGTCTTAGCTAATATCGCCCGGGGGCGCTTCGCTTGCACGGGCCTACAGGTTTTGTAGGCCGGGTAAGCGCAGCGCCACCCGGCATCGTTTAAAGCTGGGTAGCGCTGAAATAGTGCTCCGGCTTCGCGATACGATCCTGTGCCGCGACCACCTGCAGTTCATATTCCTGCATCTCTTTCGTCGCAATCATGATTTCGTACACCGCCGCAGTAACATGCTCGAGCGCGTCGCGCATTGTCGCCCCTTGCAGTAATTTCACCAGCAGCAGACCGCTGGTGACATCTCCGACCCCAACCGGCTGGCGCTGGCCAAAATCCACCAGCGGACGGCTGATATGCCAGGCATCCTTTTTCGTCACCAGCAGCATCTCAAAGCGATCCTGACTTAGCCCTGCGCGCGCGAGGTGTTTTACCAGCACAACCTCAGGACCTTGCGCGATCAGCTCGCGGGACGCGCTTACGGCCTCTTCTACGCTGTTAACCGGATGCTCGCAGAGAATTTCCAGTTCAACCAGGTTTGGCGCAATGATATCGCTGGCGGGCAGCGCGTGGCGGACGTGAAACTCTGCAACGCCTGGCGCCACGATACAGCCTTTCTCCGGATGCCCCATGACGGGGTCGCAGAAGTATTTTGCCGACGGGTTGGCGGCTTTCACCTGGCGCACGATACCGAGGATATGCTCCCCCTGCTCCGCTGAGCCGAGGTAACCGCTCAGCACGGCGTCACAGCGTTTGAGCTGGTCGATATCGGCAATACCCTGCACAACCTCAGTGAGATGCGAAGGCGGCATCACACAGCCGGTCCATTTGCCGTATTGCGTGTGGTTAGAGAACTGCACGGTATTAAGGGGCCAGACGTTGACGCCGAGGCGACGCATCGGGAATTCCGCGGCGCTATTGCCAGCGTGTCCAAAAACAACGTGGGACTGAATGGCGAGGATGTTCTTCATTTTTTTCTTACCAAACCCTGAAAAAACAAAAGGGGCGTGGTTTCCCACGCCCCTGAAGACTGTTAATTACTTCCAGCAGACAAGGCAGTAATTTTTCTTGCCGCGACGCAGCAGCGTGTAGCGACCATACAGACGATCGCCGTCAACGAAGGTGTATTCCGGGTCGGCCTGCTTCTCACCGTTGATGGTGATAGCGTTAGACGCGATGGTTTTACGCGCCTGACCGCGGGAAGGCTGGAGCTCGGAGTCCACCAGCGCCTGCATCAGGTCAGCCCCTTTTTCCATCTCAACCATCGGCACACCGTCCTGAGCCAGCTGTTCGAAGTCCGCTTCGCTCAAATCGCTCAGGGTACCGTTGAACAGGCTTGCGGTAATGCGTTTTGCCGCGGCCAGACCTTCTTCACCGTGAACCAGTTTGGTCACTTCGTCCGCCAGCACGTACTGAGCGCGCGGTGCTTTACCGCTGTTCTTGTCTTCTTCTTCCAGCGCGTTGATCTCTTCAATGTCCATAAAGGTGAAGAACTTCAGGAAGCGGTAAACATCGGCATCCGCCGTGTTGATCCAGAACTGGTAGAATTTGTACGGGCTGGTTTTCTTCGGATCGAGCCACACCGCGCCGCCTTCGGTTTTACCGAATTTGGTGCCGTCGGCTTTGGTGATCAGCGGAACGGTCAGACCAAAGACCTGGTTCTGGTGCAGGCGACGGGTCAGGTCGATACCGGAGGTGATGTTACCCCACTGATCGGAACCGCCAATCTGCAGGGAAACGCCGTGCAGTTTGTTCAGGCAGGCAAAGTCATACCCCTGCAGCAGGTTGTAGGAGAACTCGGTAAAGGAGATACCCTGGTCGTCGCGGTTCAGACGCTGCTTCACGGCCTCTTTGTTAATCATCTGGTTAACAGAGAAGTGCTTGCCGATATCACGCAGGAAGGTCAGCACGTTCATGCTGCCAAACCAGTCGTAGTTGTTCGCGGCAATGGCGGCATTATCACCACAGTTGAAGTCGAGGAACGGTGCAACCTGTTTGCGGATCTTATCTACCCACTCCTGCACGGTATCTTCGGTATTCAGTTTACGCTCAGCGGCTTTAAAGCTTGGGTCACCAATCAGACCGGTCGCGCCACCCACCAGGGCAACAGGCTTATGGCCCGCCATCTGGAAGCGTTTCAGGCATAACAATGGAACAAGATGCCCCAAATGCAAGCTGTCAGCGGTGGGATCGAAGCCGCAATAGAGCGCGATCGGGCCTTGCGCCAGTCGCTCTGCTAACGCTTCCTCGTCCGTCACCTGGGCCACGAGGCCCCGCTCTTGCAATTGTTTAATCAAGTTACTGCTTGCCATCAAATTCTCCATGTATAAACGACTGCACCTTTGCCGGTACACGACTTTTCGCCTGATGCGAAAGGACCATAGAATAAAGCGCAAGCGCGGTGTGCGCTAGCGCTTAAATCAACAAATTTCGGGGATTACGGTGCCAGTCTGTCGATTTTCCAGCCGCCATTCTCGCGCTGGTATAAAAAGCGGTCGTGCAGGCGGTGTTCGCCCCCCTGCCAGAACTCCATCTGCTCAATCGGGATACGGAAACCGCCCCAGAAACTTGGCAGGGGAATTTCACCCTGCTGGAACTTCTGTTTCAGCTCCAGGAATTTACTTTCCAGCACGCCGCGGGCGGAAATTCGGCTGGACTGTTTTGATACCCAGGCGCCAATCTGGCTGTCACGCGGACGGCTGTGGAAATACTTCACCACTTCCAGCGTCGAGAGACGTTCCGCTTTGCCGGTGACCATCACCTGACGCTCCAGCATATGCCACGGGAACAGCAGGCTGATGCGCGGATTATTTTCTAAATGGTGCGCTTTGCGGCTGCCAAGGTTGGTATAGAACACCAGTCCTTTCTCGTCATAATGCTTGAGCAATACGATGCGCTGATACGGTTGACCGTTTTCATCTACCGTCGCGACAACCATGGCCGTTGGATCGGCGAGTTTCGCTTCGCAGGCCTGTTTCAGCCAGCGTTCAAAAAGCACGAGGGGTTCAGCGGGAAGATCCTGGCGACGCAGGCCGCCTTTGGTGTATTCACGGCGCAGATGCGCAATTTGCTGCAGTTCATCGTTATCTGACATGGCGTTAGCTGACATTGAGAGTGGGTGGCGCTATTGTGCGCCGCCCCTGTAAAAATCTCAACGCTTCGGGTTTTCGAGCTGGCAATTGTTCAGCACAATGCGGTCGCGCTTGTAGACCGTGGCGCTGTCGCCTTTCGACCAGAAGACGTAGATACCGTCTGAGTAACGTGCGCCGGAGGCCGACATACCCTGCTTCAGCGTCAGCAATTTATTGTCGTAAACAAAGCTGGCTTCCTGACGTGGATTATTCAGCTTCACGGTCAACGGTTTTTCGTCGCAGCGATACTCCAGCGTATCGGTCTGCATGCGCTCAAGGAACTGGTTATAGACGCTGCATCCTGACAGCAACAAAGGGGCGGCAATAAGAAGAAGTTTTTTCATGGGCGTATTCCGAAGACTTTCCTGGTCCTGGAGGGCATGGCTGCCCCCCTGTTTCGTTCCATTCTAACGACGACGCGCCGCGCTGAATTTCAGTTAACTCTGATTATGACGAGGATTGGCCGGGAAAATCGCCCCGAGGACGCTCGCTTCACGCGCACCGGTTACCGACGGCAAGTTGCCCGGCAGTCCGGCAATGGTGCGCCAGGCGAGCCATGCGAAGGCCAGCGCCTCCATATCATCACCGCTGATGCCGGCCTCATCGGTCGTCGACACTTCGGTACCCGGCAGCAGCCCGGCAAGACGCGCCATCACCAGCGGGTTACGGCTTCCTCCGCCGCACACCAGCAGGCGCTCACATCCACCGCTGAGCAGAACCTGTTCGGAGATCGACACGGCCGTCAGCTCAGCAAGCGTCGCCTGGACATCCTGCGGCGCGAGCGCCGGGAATGGCGACAGCTGACGCTCAAGCCAACCCAGGTTGAAGTATTCACGCCCCGTGCTCTTAGGGGCCGGCAGAGCAAAATAAGGATCGCTTAGCATCGACTGCAGCAGCGGAAGAATCACTTTCCCCCCGCTCGCCCACTCCGCATTTTTATCATACGGTTGGCCGCACTGACGCCAGATCCAGGCATCCATTAACATATTGCCCGGGCCGGTATCGTAGCCGCGGACCGGCTGTCCCGGGATAAGCATCGACAGATTGGCGATCCCACCAATGTTGAGCACCATGCGCCGCTCTGAAGGGTGCGCCAGTAACGCCTGATGGAACGCGGGCACCAGCGGCGCGCCCTGTCCGCCAAGGGCGATATCGCGACGACGGAAATCGCCGACGACCGTGACGCCCGTCTTCGCCACAATCTGGTTGTTATCGCCGATTTGCAGAGTATGCGGGGCCTCTCCGATGGGCTCATGCCAGACCGTTTGTCCGTGACACCCGATGGCGACCACATCCTGCGGGTGAAGATGTTCTTTTTGCATCAAAGCCTGCACCGCATCCGCAAACAGCGCCCCCAGGCGAACATCCAGCTGTCCAAGCTGGGAAAGGGTCAGCTGCTGCCCCTGACAGATACTCAGAATATCCTCTTTCAGTGAAATGGGGATTGGCCAGGTCAGGCTCGCCTGCTGCGCCACCATATTTTCGTCAATGGCGGCCAGAACGACATCTACCCCATCCAGACTGGTGCCTGACATCACACCAATGTAGCGACCCGATTTCATGCGCTTTCCTTACGTTGCGTGGGCTAAGGATATCCACTCAACCATAAACGGCGCCGCTTTGCCATCCGGCAATAATATTTTTTAACAATGTCAGACGGGTAACACAGGCGGACCTGTTTATGTCTCGTTAAGTCAAATTCAAGTACAATTTTCCTATTGTTAATGCAAAGATATGAACTATGGCTCCTTATGCCATATAATTTAGCCATAACGGATGCCCTCAATCGGGCGTTTTTGGTGAACAGGAGATTCAAATGATTGTACGTGTACTGGGCGTTTCGCTGATTGGTTTAACCCTGGCTGGCTGTGTGAATGACAGCTCACTGTCTGGCGACGTTTACAGCGCTTCTGAAGCAAAACAGGTTCAGAGCGTGACTTACGGTACCGTTGTTAACGCCCGTCCTGTACAAATTCAGGGTGGCGATGACAACAACGTTATGGGCGCAATCGGCGGTGCTGTTCTGGGTGGTTTCCTCGGGAATACCGTTGGCGGCGGTACAGGCCGTTCTCTGGCGACCGCTGCGGGCGCTGTGGCGGGTGGTGTTGCAGGCCAGGGCGTTCAGGGTGCAATGAACAAAACGCAGGGCGTAGAGCTGGAAATTCGTAAAGACGACGGCAGCACCATTATGGTTGTTCAGAAACAGGGGAATACCCGTTTCTCTGCTGGTCAGCGTGTCGTGCTGGCAAGCAACGGAAGCCAGGTGACCGTTTCCCCACGATAATTAAAACGGGATGTGGCTATCAGGCCTCATCCCTTTACAATATATATCATTTTCATGAATATATTTACAAAATATATTCACCCCACCCATTATTCACCCCACCGTATATTGTTTCTGCGCAAAGTAATTATTGTTTCAATTGATTAAACTCTTCGCTATTACCTCCTGTTCATTCATCTTTAATTATTTAAAAAAATTTATATGCTTGCGAATCGTCTTACCGTAAAAGGTCGTTATCTCTCGTTCTGTTTCGGTTGTGTTATTGTCATCGGAATATTACAGGGTTTATTTTCAAAACTGGTTGAATGGGTACCTTCCTTTTCGCCGCTGTTGTTCCCCACGCTCACCATTTTTTTACTGGTATTTCACCTGTTTATTGCCTGTTTTATGGCAATGAAATACTGGTGTGATAAGAGGCGTCTGTATCTGGTTGCCATCGCTTTTGCCTTTGCCGGTTCGGCATTGCTGATGGTTGGAACGCTGTCCAGTTTTCCCGCCTGGCTGGATCTCTACCAGTTCAACGTCGTGAACTATAACGATGCGATGATCTACTATATGTTCCGCCATCTCATCATGGCGGTCCTGTTCATCGCTTCGGCCCTGCTGTTTCCCCTGCGTAATCAGCCCCTTTCGCGGCTGACGCATATCGCTATCGTCAGCACGACATTTCTTTTTACTGCCGGTGGCGTGATGGTGGCGTGGATGTATTCCAGCCATTTTGATTTTTTATCCCTCGATCTGGTTGATAATGAAACGCGGCAGTTTATGGTTCTCTGGAGCCAAGGCATTAATATTTCTTTAATTGTCCTCTGGGTGGTGACATTAGCAACGCTGATGTTTATGACGCGCGTACGTAATCTGTTCTGGGTGACCGGTAATTTTCTTTGTGTCTGCTATATCGTCACGCTCTTAATGCTGTTATTGGGTGGGCATGCCGAAGACATATCGTGGTATCGCGCCCGGTTATTTGAAACCGTCGCCACGCTGCTGATTATTTTTGTTCTGCTCTGCGATGTCTTCAGCTTGTACCGTGAATCGCATTTAAAGTATCAACAGTCGTATCAGAATTCGATTCGCGATCCGCTTACGCGCCTGTATAACCGCAGCTATTTTTATGAATCGTTAAATCAGGCGCTGGCTGTCGCAAAATCCAGCCGCCCTGTTTCGGTTATCGTCAGCGATCTCGATCGCTTCAAGCGCATCAACGACAACTACGGTCACCTGCAGGGGGATAAAGTCTTACAGTTTGTCGCCAATCTGCTGGTGGATTCCGTGCGCCCGCAGGACATCGCGGCGCGTATCGGTGGTGAAGAGTTTGTCCTGATGCTGGCAAATACCCCTTCAGACGCAGCATGCCAGGTGGCGGAACGCATACGCCTGAAGCTAAGCAGCTTTGATAAAACCAGCAGCGGCGGTCAGTTGCCGGAGCCCATCACCATCAGTATGGGGGTGTTTACGGCAACGTCATCAACGATAACCGCAGAAACGTGCGTGGAAAGTGCCGACAAGGCGATGTATGAAGCGAAGGAGACGGGTCGTAACCGTGTGGTCGTCTTTAAGTAAAAAAAGGCCTTGCTGCTGCAAGGCCTTATTGTTTGTCAGTCTCGCGACTGCAGCTCATGGATGTTTTGCTCAAGACGCCCAATGAGGCTGATGAGCATTTCCAGCTCCGCCGGTGAAACGCCTGACAGGATTTCACCGCGCGTCTTAGTGATCACGGCTTCCATTTCCGTGATGATAGGCGCCGCTTTTTCGGTGAGTTTAATCCGTTTCGCACGACGATCGCTCGCGCAGGTTTGCCGCGAGATCAACCCCTTCTCTTCCAGCTGGTCAAGCGTGCGTACCAGCGACGGTTGCTCAATGCCTATCGCTTTTGCCAGTTGAATTTGCGACTGATCGGGCGGCAGCTGATGAATGTTGTGCAGCGTGACCCAATGCGTCTGTGTGAGTTCCAGAGGTTTCAGGCGATGGTCAATCAGAGCACGCCAGACGCGTACCAACCTTGCCAGATCAGAACCTAATGGCGATTCCAATTTCATCTCCTTATAATTAGCTTGCTAAGTTATTATACTGATTTTAGAATAGTGTGCAGCATTTGTATTGCCAAAACAAATGCAATACTGCATTCATCGAACTTAAAAGTATGACTTACACTGAATTGTGATGCTTCATCATACTATGACAAGCCAACGCGGCATTCTGTTCACTGCAAAGGATTTCTGCCCGTGACGTTTTTTCATCGCTCAGAGGGGTTACCCCTTCAGGACCTGATCTTCGGTGCGTCAGTCTACTTTCCCCCCCTGTTTAAGGCCGTGCTGGTGGGCTTTATTCTCTGGCTCATCGCGCATCGTCTGCTTCGCGACTGGATGTACTCCGGCGAAATCTGGCATCCCATGCTGATGGATCTTTCCCTGTTTGCCCTCTCCGTATGTCTGGGCCTTGCTGTCTTGATGGTGTGGTGACTATGCCTCTGAAAACGCTAAAGTACTTTTCCACCCTGTTTGTTCTCGCCCTCGCGCTGGTTGCGGGCTGGTGGATGTGGAATTTTTATATGCAGTCGCCCTGGACGCGTGACGGTAAAGTTCGCGCTGAACAGGTCAGCATCACCCCTCAGGTGTCGGGAAGTATCACGACGCTACTGGTTAAGGATAACCAGTTCGTCAAAAAGGGAGATGTTTTATTCCGAATTGACGACACCCCGTACCACATTGCGATTCTGAACGCCGAGGCGCAGCTGGCGAAAGCCCAGTCTGACCTGGCAAAGGCCAACAACGAGGCCAACCGCCGCCGTCACCTGTCGCAAAACTACATCTCAGCGGAAGATTTAGACACCGCGAATATCAACGTTAAGGCCATGCAGGCGAGCGTCAACGTGGCGGAGGCGACGCTGAAGCAGGCGCAGTGGCAACTGACCCAAACCGTGATTACGGCACCGGTCGATGGATGGGTGACCAACCTCTCCGCCCGCGTGGGTAACTACGCCACTACCGGCCAGCCGGTTTTTGCCCTCGTCGACAGCCACTCCTTCTACGTCGTGGGCTATTTCGAAGAGACCAAGCTTCGCCATATCCGCGAGGGATCGCCCGCCGCGATTACGCTTTACAGCGGCTCGCAGAAGTTACAGGGTCACGTATCCAGCATAGGCCGGGCCATTTACGATCAAAGCGTTGAAACAGATTCCGGGCTGGTGCCGGACATTAAGCCAAACGTTCCCTGGGTGCGCCTGGCCCAGCGCGTTCCGGTTCGCGTAGAATTTGACCGTTTACCGCAGGACATTACCCTGGTCTCCGGCACCACCTGCACCGTCTCCATCGGAAACCGGTGATGAAGCTGCCGGCACTCTCCTGGCACAACACCCCGTGGATGAAAGCGACGCGTCCCCAGTGGCGCTACGCGCTGCGTAACGGCATTGCCATTTGCCTGGCGCTGACCGTCGCCTACTACCTGAACCTGGATGAACCCTACTGGGCGATGACGTCTGCCGCGGTGGTGAGTTTTCCTACGGTCGGTGGGGTGATCAGTAAGAGTCTTGGACGCATCGCAGGCAGCCTGCTCGGTGCCACGGCGGCGTTAATTATCGCCGGCCATACGCTGAACGATCCGTGGATGTTCCTGCTGAGCATGGCGGCGTGGCTGGGGTGCTGTACCTGGGCCTGCGCCCATTTTACCAATAACGTCGCCTACGCTTTCCAGCTGGCGGGCTATACCGCCGCCATTATCGCCTTCCCGGTCGTCAACGTGCTCGACACCACCGAGCTGTGGGATATCGCGCAGGCGCGCGTCTGCGAAGTCATTGTCGGGATCCTCAGCGGCGGCTTCATGATGATGATCCTCCCCAGCACCTCCGACGGCACCGCGCTCATCACCGCCCTCAAGACCATGCACACCAGGCTGCTTGAGCACGCGAGCCTGCTGTGGCAACCGGATACCAGCGATGAGATCCGCCTCGCGCACGAAAAGGTGATCGGACAGATCCTGACCATGAATCTGTTGCGTATTCAGGCGTTCTGGAGCCACTACCGCTTTCGTCGTCAGAACACCCTGCTAAATTATTTGCTGCACCAGCAGCTGCGTATGACCAGCGCCATCTCCAGCCTGCGCCGGATGCTGCTCAACTGGCCGACGCCGCCGGAAAACACCCGTGCCGTCATCGAAACGCTGCTCGCGACCCTTGCGCGCCCGGATGCGGACATCTACACCGTTGCGAAGATCATCGCCCCGCTCGCCCCGGTTGATGAGTACGACTATCGTCATCGCGCCTTCTGGCAGCGTCTGAATTACTTTTGCCGACTGTACCTGCGCAGCAGCCGCTGGATTAACGCGGTTGAGAATGCCACGCCGGTCACGGAGTTCAACGTGCCCGGGAGCCCGGCTCTCGCCCGCCATACCGACTACCTCGAAGCGCTGTGGAGCGGTTTTCGCACCTTCTGCGCGCTGATGCTGGTGGGGGCGTGGAGCATCACCACGCAGTGGGAGTCCGGTACGGCGGCCCTGACGCTTGCCGCCATCAGCTGCGTGCTTTACTCCGTCGCGGCCTCGCCGTTCAACTCGCTGACGCTGCTGCTACGCACCCTGGTGCTGCTGTCATTGTTCAGTTTTGTGGTGAAGTTTGGCCTGATGGTGCAGATAAGCGATCTGTGGCAGTTCCTGCTGTTTTTGTTTCCCCTGTTAACCACCATGCAGCTTCTTAAGCTGCAAATGCCAAAACAGGCGGGCCTCTGGGGACAGCTGATTGTCTTTATGGGCTCGTTTATCTCCGTGACCAATCCGCCGGTGTACGATTACGCCGATTTTCTCAATGACAACCTGGCGAAAATCCTTGGCGTGGGGCTGGCGTGGCTGGCTTTCGCGGTGTTGCGTCCCGGCTCCGATGCCCGCAAGAGCCGCAGGCATATCCGGGAGTTACGCCGGGGGTTTGTAGACCAGCTCAGCCGTAAACCGCATCTGGGTGAAAACGAGTATGAATCGCTGGTGTATCACCACGTCAGCCAGCTGAATAACAGCCAGGACGCGCTGTCCCGACGCTGGCTGCTGCGCTGGGGCGTGGTGCTATTGAACTGCTCGCACGTGGTCTGGCAGCTTCGCGCGTGGGAAACGCGCTCCGATCCGCTGTCGCAGGTTCGTGATGTGTGTATTTCCCTGCTGCGCGATGTAATGAGCGAGCGCGGTGTCCAGCAGCGGCCGCTGGCAGCCACGCTGAATGAACTGCAGCGGATCTGCGATACGCTTGCACGCCATCATCTGCCCGCCGCCCGTGATTTGGCCTCGATAATCTGGCGGCTGCACTGCTCGCTGTCGCAGCTGGAGCAGGCCCCACCGCCGGGAACGATTGGGGATCAGATCACGCCGCAGGCATAGCGCGCCCCGCCGCCGCCCAGCGGTTTAGGCTGATCGGACATATTGTCGCCGCCGACATGGATCATCAGCGCTTTGCCTTTGACTTCATCCAGCTTTTTCAGACGCGGCGCGACAACGGGATCGGTGGCTTTACCGTCGTTATTGACCACCAGCACGGGCAGATCGCCCAGGTGTCCCATTCCATCCGGGCCCTCATGCTTGCCGGTATGCTGCGGATCCAAGTGCCCCCCTGCCGCTTCCGCCGCTGACGCTTTACCCTCTTTTAATGCGGGCTGACAGCTTCCTTTGGCGTGAACATGGAAACCATGCTCACCGGGAGGGAGTGCTTTGAGGTTGGGAGCGAACTCCAGCCCTTTGTCGGTTTCCGTGATTTTCACCGTACCGATGGACTGACCCACACCCTGAGAGGTGACGAGATTCATTTCCACTTCGTCGCTGGCTGCCTGCGCCCCTGCGCAAACAACCAGCGCGACCATTGCCAGAGCAAAACGCTTCATATGACCTCCGCTGGTTATTTTTTGCCCCTTAAGTGTATACCAGGGGCAAAGATTTCACCGGAAAGTCACCTTCTGGCGGTTTATGGCACGTCGTAGCCCAGCGCGGCTTTGCGGATGCGGAACCACTGCTGGCGGGTCATCTGCAGCTCTTCAGCGGCCAGCGCAGACCGCACGCGTTCAATCTTGCCGGAACCGATAATGGGCAGCGGTTTTGACGGCAGACGCAGGATCCACGCGTAAACCACCTGCTCGATGCTCTCCGCGTTCAGCTCGCGGGCGATGGTTTCAAGCTCGTTGCGCAGCGGCTGGAATTCATCATCATTAAACAGGCGTCCGCCACCCAGGCACGACCAGGCCATCGGGCGAATGCGCAGCTGTTGCAGCTGGTCGAGCGTACCGTCCAGCAGCAGCGGCTGGTGTACCGGGGAGATCTCAACCTGGTTAGTGGCCAGGGTAAACGGCAGCCGAGACTGAAGCAGCGCAAACTGTGCCGGGGTAAAGTTGGAAACGCCAAAGTGACGCACTTTCCCACTCTGGTGCAGGTTCAGGAAGGCTTCCGCCACCTCATCGGCATCCATCAGCGGATCCGGACGGTGGATTAACAGCAGGTCGATACGATCGGTCGCCAGATTGACCAGCGACTGCTCGGCGCTCTTGATGATATGCGCGCTGTCGGTGATGTAATGACCGAGGGCGTGTTCTGGTTTTGCCGTGGTGGCAATTCCACACTTCGTGACGATCTCCATGCGATCGCGGAGTGCCGGAACCAGCTTGAGCGCCTCGCCGAACGCGGCCTCGCACTGGTAACCGCCGTAAATATCCGCATGGTCGACCGTGGTGACGCCCAGATCGATATGCTCTTCAATAAAGCTCGCCAGCTGGAGGGGGGACATATTCCAGTCCATCAGGCGCCAGTAGCCCATCACAAAACGGGAGAATTCTGGCCCCTGGGGGGCAAGGGTAATTCGCTGAACCATAACATTTTCCTCAAGGACGTGATGTCATGAGTATACGCAATTACCGTGTTAAAAAAGTGAAGGTTGCTGGGGTTCTTCGGTCTCACCGGCTTTGTTTGCGCGTATTTTGCGCAGAAGACGCTGACGGCAGAGGCGTAATACCTCCTGCTTCTGCGTGTCGCTAAAGTTTTGCCAGTTAAAACGCTCATCGCGGGTACGCATGCACCCGCGGCAATATCCGCGTTCATCCACCTGACAAATCCCCCGGCACGGGCTCTGGATGGGGAAAAACTCCAGCTGCTCTGCCACACTCACCTCCAGATAACCACTCTCACCTACAGTGAAGACGCTAAACGCGCCACGTGCAAGGCCTGTACCACAGATTTGTGGCATTAAGGTTTCACTAATCTTCCCTCTTTATACTCGGCCCATCATGATAATGACAGGTTCATCGATCGATGTGGTTAATCAAAAAGTTACAATGTAACGACATAAAATTTACTCTGGGCTGTGCACTCTTCTTTACGCTAATCAACGGGCTGTTTATCCAGCGCAGCTGGGCCATTATCGCCCCTACCCATCTGCACGACATCTTCTTTGCCGCCTCCGTACCGCTGGTGCTGTTTTGCGGCTGGGTGATTGTGTTTAGCCTGCTTAATATCCCCTATATCCGTAAGCCGCTGCTGATCGTCTTAACGATCGGCTGCGCCGCGGCAACCTACTTTATGTACACCTACGGCGCGGTGATCGATCAGAACATGATTGTGAACGTGTTCGAAACTAACTCTCAGGAAGCGACGGCCCTGGTGACCCCGCAGATGATTCTGTGGATTGTCATCGCTGGCCTCGTGCCTTCCGTGGTGCTGGCGTTGACCCGCATTCGTACCGGGAAATGGTGGTATGCCCTGCTGACGCGCGTTGCCGCGATGCTTGGCGCTCTGCTGGTGATTATCCTGATTGCCGCGCTGTTTTATAAAGACTACGCGTCGCTGTTCCGCAACAACAAAAGCATCGTCAAAATGGTCACCCCGGCGAACTATGTCAGCGCCGTGGTGAAGTACAGCAAAATGCGCTGGTTTGCTGGCGATCAAACGCTGGTGCGTATTGGTGAAGATGCCCATAAAGGGCCACTGATTACCGGTCAACAAAAGAAAACCGTTCTGGTATTGGTCGTTGGGGAAGCCTCTCGCGCGGCGAACTACTCCCTTAATGGTTACGATCGTGAAACGAACCCGGAGCTGAAAAAGCAGGATGTGATTAACTTCCCGCAGGCTTCCTCATGCGGTACCGAAACCGCGGTTTCCGTGCCGTGCATGTTCTCCGGCATGACGCGCAGCAAATACGATGCCGACCTGGCTCACCATCGCGAGGGGCTGCTCGACGTGCTCAAGCATGCGGGTATCAACCTGCTGTGGCGCGACAACGACGGCGGCTGTAAAGGCGCCTGCGATCGCGTGCCCCATACAGACATGACGCAGTGGCAGTTGGATCAATTCTGCAAAGACAAATCCTGTATTGACGATGTGAATTTCTACCGTCTGGACAACGTGCTGGATGGTCTGAAGCAGGACACGGTGCTGGTTATCCACCTGATGGGAAGCCATGGTCCAGCGTACTATCGCCGCTACCCGGACAACTTCCGTAAATTCACCCCAACCTGCGACACCAATGAGATTCAGGATTGCGATCATCAGGCGCTGATGAATACCTATGACAACACCATCCTGTATACCGACAGCATGGTCAGCAAAACCATTGATGCGCTGAAAGCCCGTCAGGCGAGCATGAACACCGCGCTGATTTATCTCTCCGATCACGGTGAATCACTGGGTGAAAGCGGTATTTATCTGCACGGTACACCGTACATGCTGGCGCCGGAGCAGCAAACGCATATTCCATTTATGTTCTGGCTGTCACCGGATTACGCGAAAAACTTTGGCATCAACGAACAGTGTTTGCGTGACCATGCAGCAAAAAATGCGGTTTCTCAGGACAATTTGTTCTCGACCGTGCTGGGTATGATGGACGTGAAATCAACGGTTTATCAACAGCAGCTGGATATACTGAGTGCATGTCGTCAGTAAACTCGCTTGCATTAGACCGAACGGTCTATTAGAGTGCGGCCATGAGCAGAAATACTGAACACGATACCCGCGAACATCTACTGGCAACCGGCGAGCGTCTTTGCATGCATCGCGGGTTTACCGGTATGGGGTTGAGCGAGTTATTAAAAACCGCCGAGGTACCGAAGGGGTCGTTTTATCACTACTTTCGGTCCAAAGAGGCCTTCGGCGTAGCGATGCTGGAACGTCATTATGCTGGCTACCACCAGCGACTGGCGACCCACTTTGCATCGGGTGAAGGTAACTACCGGGATCGTGTTCTGAACTACTATCAGGAAACGCTGAACCAGTTCTGTCAGCAGGGCATTATCAGCGGTTGTCTGACCGTTAAACTGTCTGCAGAAGTGTGCGATCTTTCTGAAGATATGCGCACAGCGATGGATAAAGGTGCCCGCGGCGTGATCGCCCTGCTGGCCCAGGCGCTGGAAAAAGGCCGCGACGAAAAAACGCTGTCCTTTACCGGCGACCCCTTGATGCAGTCTCAGGTGCTCTATTCCCTCTGGTTAGGGGCCAACCTGCAGGCAAAAATTTCGCGCAGTGCCGTGCCGCTGGAAAGCGCGCTGGCACATGTGAAAAACAGCATTACTGCGCCTGGCGTATAACGGGCGCTTTTTATTTACCTTATTACTAGTCGACTGGTCTACTCAGGAGTCTTTATGTCAGCTGAAAAACTGTTTACCCCATTGAAAGTGGGTGCCGTCACGGCGCCAAACCGCGTGTTCATGGCTCCGCTGACCCGTCTGCGCAGCATTGAGCCGGGTGACATCCCCACCCCACTGATGGGTGAATACTATCGTCAGCGCGCAAGCTCTGGCCTGATCATCACCGAAGCCACGCAGATTTCTGCTCAGGCGAAGGGTTATGCGGGTGCGCCGGGTCTTCACAGCCCGGAACAGATCGCCGCATGGCAGAAAATCACCGCGGGCGTCCACGCTGAAGAGGGTCGCATTGCGGTCCAGCTGTGGCATACCGGTCGTATCTCTCACAGCAGCATTCAACCTGGCGGCCAGGCACCGGTCTCCGCTTCGGCCCTGAGCGCCAATACCCGTACGTCCCTGCGCGATGAAAACGGCAATGCGATCCGCGTGGATACCTCTATGCCGCGTGCGCTGGAGCTGGACGAAATCCCGGGGATTGTTAACGACTTCCGCCAGGCCGTGGCCAACGCCCGTGAAGCCGGTTTTGACCTGATTGAGCTGCACTCCGCGCATGGCTATCTGCTGCACCAGTTCCTGTCACCGTCGTCTAACCATCGCACCGACCAGTACGGCGGCAGCGTCGAAAACCGCGCCCGTCTGGTGCTGGAAGTGGTGGATGCGGTATGCAAGGAGTGGAGCCCGGACCGTATCGGCATTCGCGTTTCCCCTATCGGGTCTTTCCAGAACGTCGACAACGGCCCGAACGAGGAAGCGGATGCTCTGTACCTGATCGAAGAACTGGCTAAACGTGGCATCGCTTATCTGCACATGTCCGAGCCTGACTGGGCCGGCGGTAAGCCTTACACGGATGCTTTCCGTCAGAAAGTGCGCGAGCGCTTCCACGGCGTGATCATCGGTGCAGGCGCCTATACCCCGGAGAAAGCCGAAGACCTGATCGGCAAAGGGCTGATTGATGCTGTCGCGTTTGGCCGCGACTACATCGCCAACCCGGACCTGGTTGCTCGTCTGCAGAAAAAAGCAGCGCTCAACCCGCAGCGTCCGGAAAG
>NZ_QPFW01000195.1:0-26681 GCF_008122455.1 Enterobacter sp. C6 | reverse complement strand
GGTCTCCCCATGTGAGAGTAGGGAACTGCCAGGCATCAAACAAGTGAAGAGGCCATCCGAAAGGATGGCCTTTTTGCGTTTATACGCTGCACAAACTGATCCCCCATCACCCTGCTTATACGGTAAACTACCTGCGTTTTTGCATCAGGATAGCGTCTATGAACCACTCCCTTAAGCCATGGAATACCTTTGGCATTCAACGCAATGCCAATCAAATTGTACGTGCCGATACAGCACAGCAGCTGCTGGATGCATGGCAAAACGCGACAGAAAATAACGAACCCGTACTGATTCTGGGCGAAGGAAGTAATGTCCTGTTTCTCGATGATTTTGCGGGAACGGTGATCGTTAACCGCATCATGGGAATTGATGTGGTAGAGCGTGCCGATAGCTGGCACGTGCACGTGGGTGCCGGAGAAAACTGGCATCATCTGGTGCAATTTACCCTCGAAAAAGGGATGCCGGGTCTGGAAAACCTTGCGCTTATTCCAGGCTGCGCCGGATCGTCACCTATTCAAAACATCGGCGCCTACGGCATCGAACTGAAACACGTCTGTGAATATGTCGACTGCATCGAGCTGGCGACCGGAACGGCGACGCGTTTAACCGCAGAACAGTGCCGTTTTGGCTATCGTGACAGTATCTTCAAACATGAATATCAGGATCGCTACGTGATTGTCGCCGTGGGTTTGCGTCTGTCGAAGAACTGGCAGCCCGTATTGACCTACGGGGATTTAACGCGTCTCGATCCGGCGACCGTTACCGCTCGCGACGTCTTTGACTCGGTTTGCCATATGCGGATGACCAAGCTTCCCGATCCAAAAGTAAACGGAAATGCAGGAAGCTTCTTCAAAAACCCGGTTATCAGCAGCGAAAATGCAAAAGTCTTTCTTGAAGGATGGCCCGCAGCGCCACATTACCCTCAGACGGATGGCAGCGTGAAGCTGGCCGCGGGGTGGCTCATCGATCAATGCCAGCTAAAAGGCACTTCAGTAGGCGGTGCCGCCGTTCACCAACAGCAGGCCCTGGTGTTGATTAACCAGCGCGATGCGACCAGCGACGATGTGGTACAGCTGGCTCACTACGTTCGCCAGCGTGTCGGCGAAAAATTTAACGTCTGGCTGGAGCCAGAAGTCCGCTTCATTGGTCGCACAGGTGAAGTCAACGCTGTGGAGACTATCGCATGAAGGACAATACGGTCCCGTTAACCCTGATTGGTATCCTGGCGGACGGTGAATTCCATTCCGGCGAGCAGCTGGGTGAACAGCTGGGCATGAGCCGCGCCGCCATTAACAAGCATATCCAGACGCTCCGTGACTGGGGTGTTGATGTATTTACGGTTCCCGGAAAAGGCTACAGCCTGCCGGAGCCGATTCAGTTGCTGAATGAAGACGCGATCCGCAGCCAGATTGGACACGGCAATGTGGCGGTGCTGCCGGTGATTGATTCGACGAACCAGTATCTGCTTGATCGTCTGCCTGAGCTGAAATCCGGTGATGCCTGCTTTGCTGAATATCAACAGGCCGGTCGTGGCCGTCGTGGCCGCAAATGGTTTTCGCCATTTGGCGCTAACCTCTATCTGTCCATGTACTGGCGACTCGATCAGGGCCCGGCCGCTGCCATTGGCCTGAGTCTGGTTATCGGCATCGTCATGGCGGAAGTGCTGCACGATCTGGGGGCGGATAAAGTGCGCGTAAAATGGCCAAATGACCTCTACCTCAACGATCGTAAACTTGCCGGGATTCTGGTCGAACTGACGGGAAAAACGGGCGATGCGGCGCAAATCGTCATTGGCGCAGGCCTCAATATGGTGATGCGCAATGTCCAAAATGATGTGGTGAACCAGGCCTGGACTAACCTCCAGGAGGCGGGGATCGTCATCGATCGTAACACCCTTGCCGTACGTATGATTAAAGAGCTGCGCAGCTCGCTCACGCTTTTTGAGCAGGAAGGGCTGGCACCGTTCCTGTCTCGTTGGGAAAAGCTGGATAACTTCATCAACCGCCCGGTGAAATTGCTGATCGGTGATAAAGAGATCTACGGGACTTCCCGCGGTATTGACGCTCAGGGTGCGCTGCTTCTGGAGCAGGATGGCGTGATCAAACCCTGGATGGGCGGTGAGATTTCCCTGCGAAGTGCCGAATAACCGGATGGAGTGAATGATGCGAAAACCCGTCTGCGCGACGCTGGCCGTCATGATGAGTCTGCTGTTCTCACCCCTCTCTCAGGCAGGTCAGGCCTGGGAGAGTTACAAGGCGCGCTTTTTCAAACCGGAAGGCCGCATTGTCGATACCGGCAATGGCGGCGTGTCGCATACGGAAGGTCAGGGCTTTGCCATGCTGATGGCAGTGGCCAACGACGATAAAGCCACGTTCGATAAGCTCTGGCAATGGACAAACCGTGAGTTGAAGAACAAAGAGAACGGTCTGTTTTACTGGCGCTTTAACCCCGCAGAGTCCAACCCGATCGCCGACAAAAACAACGCTGCCGATGGCGATGTGCTGATTGCCTGGGCGCTGCTTAAAGCCGATGCCCGCTGGCATGACAAACGCTACAGCGCCGCATCGGATGCTATTACAAAAGCGCTGGTCGCCCATAGCGTCATCCGCTATGCGGGTTACCGCGTGATGCTGCCCGGCGTCCAGGGATTTAAGCTTGACGGTGAAGTGGTTCTTAATCCTTCCTATTTTGTGTTTCCGGCCTGGCAGGCCTTCGCCGGACGCAGTCATTTGCCGGTCTGGCGCGATTTGATTAAGGACGGGGAACGCCTGCTGGGGAAAATGGGCTCGGGTAAAGCGAACCTGCCTACTGACTGGGTTTCACTGACATCAGGTGGCAAGCTGGCTCCCGCTAAAGGCTGGCCGCCGCGAATGAGCTATGACGCGATTCGTATTCCTCTGTACGTTGCCTGGTCTGATAAACAAAGCCCGCTCCTGACGCCGTGGAAGGCCTGGTTCGGTCAGTTCCCCCGGGAACAAACGCCCGCCTGGGTTGACGTGACGACTAACGAATATGCGCCCTACATGATGGAAGGTGGTCTGCTGGCGGTTAGGGATTTAACGATGGGACAGTCTTCCGTAGAACCCGAAATCACGTCTAAGGACGACTACTATTCGGCAAGTCTGAAAATGCTGGTGTGGATTTCAGAGCAATAATAACGCACCGACTATCCCCTCTCCCCAATGGGGAGAGGGGTAAATCAGCTACTGTGGATACGGTACCCAATCCCCGCCGTTCAGGCGAACGTACGGTTTGTTCTGATACTGAATCACCACCGCGTTGGCGTTCTCCGAGACTTCTGCCGTTTGCGGCAGTTTGCTGGTGAGCTGGTCCCAGTTCACGCTATCTTCCACAAAGAGTTTCCCGTCAACGGCGCGGGCAACCAGTTCTGAGATTGCCAGATAGCTGGTTGGCTGCGTAATCTCTATTGGTGCGCCCTGATGCGGTGCCTTCATACCAAAGAATTTAATGCCTGCAGGTACGTTGGTGATGGACGGGCTTGGGATATCACGCAGACCTGACACCTGCATTCTGTCACCTTTCAGCGCACCACCGTGCTCAGGCACCACAACCACCATCACTTTACGGCCTGATTTTTCCAGCTCCGTGAAGAACGCGTCCAGCTCGTCGAAGAACTTCTGCGCACGCACTTTATAATCTGCCGTTTTGCTCACGCCCGGGAAATGGTTACCGTCATGGAGCGGCAGGGTATTAAAGAACGTCGCGCTGCGTGGATTACTGTCTTTTTCGATGGTCTGCAGCCAGCGTTGCAGGACGGCGGTATCGTCATAGACGGGCGAGCCGTCGAAGCCCAGCAGAGAGACAGGAAGACCGGTTTGGTCCATCAGCGGTGACTGCATGCCACCCTCTTCGCGCACCTCTTTCAGGAAGTTACCGAACTGGCCGTTATGTCCCAGCATCAGATGCTGCGTAAAGCCCAGCTTGGCGAGGTTATCGAACAGATAACACTGGTTGCCGGCGGGTTGATACAGATTCTTATGCGATGTCTGACCGCAGCTTGCACGCAGGAGGCGGATGGCCGCCGGGCCGCTGTACGAGGTGGCAGAGTTGAAATCTTTAAACTGAATGTCGAAATGAGACCACAGCGGATGAGACATCAAACCGGCTGCATCCACGTCTGCCCAGGAGAGAGAGCAGATGTTGATCACCAGCAGTTCAAACGGCTGAGCATCCGCCGGCAGCGCATCCGGGAATTTCGTCTGTCGCTTGTCTTCCGCGGTATAGAAACTGGAGAGCCAGGCGTTCAGGTTGGTTGAGGTCGGCGGTGCTGTCTGGGTTGGGATATCACCCACCACTGGCGTATCGCCTGCCGTGGTGACGGTGGCCGCCGCGCTTCCCCCGGTGGTGGTCACCGTGGTGGTCGGTTGACCGGCAGGCCACAGCGAAAAGTTTGGCCCAGCCAGGGTCAGCACGTTAAGCCAGATCATAATCGCGACGACAAACACCGTGACGCGGATCCACTGTGACAGGAACAGCCAGGCAACCAGCAGCACAAATACCGCGCCTATCATCTGCCAGTTAATAAACCGCTCGGTCAGATCGAGGACATAGCTGGCGCTAAAGCCCGCCACCTGGGACCCCTGGCTCATAATGCTGTCCGGCCCCGGTAGCCAGGTATCATGCCAGAACAGCGCAAAGCCGACGGGGATGGCAACCCAGTGACGTAAGCGATGCAGCCTGATATTTGGCAGCGGCATCAGCAGGAAGGCCATAAACACGAGGTTGAGTAGAGGATGGAAATTCAGATAGCCTGCCCAAAGCAGACCAAACTTCACCAGAAAGTAGAAGTTCCAGCCGGAAAGGCCGCGCCAGTATTGCCAGAGCGGCGAGGGTGACGAAGCGGTATAGGTAGAATTAGTCATGTTTTCGGTCTGCCTTGACGTGTGATGCCCGTGTCAGTGTTCCGGCTGGTTTTACATAGCGAGGTTTTATAAACAGCACTCTGGCCGTATCACGGATACGGCGTATGGAATGACGCGCATAGTAGCCAAGCGGGAAAAAGATCAGCGCACAGAATATAACCAGTTGAATAATATCGCTGATATTCATGATGATGCGTTCTCCGCGTTGTCTGTTAATAAGCGAAGGGGTTCCGGCACCCGACGCCAGACGTGTCCATCATGTCTGGCATTGAGGATCGGTTTGGCATCGCTCTTGATAGCGAGCGGTTTAACCCATTGTTCAGGCTGAAGCGCACGCATCTGCACCAGCTCCGCGCTGATCGTATTATCTTCGAACCAAATCATACGGTTCGAGAAAATATCCCCGGTAGGCAGAGGGAAGATGTGGTTAAGCGCCGTATCGAGATCGTTTACCCGGCAGAAGGACAAAAACAGCACCAGGCGATTGTCGCCAATGGTCATGATGTCCCCTGTACGGTTCGGGCGGCATAAGGTAAGCGCCTGTTCAACGCGGATACCCGGAACAGGGCGCAGGGCAACCATAACCCCTTTTCCGTCAGCTGGAAGAAGCGTATTGCTCATCATGTTGCCGACGGCGTCGCAGAAGGTATCCCATTTTTGGTATCCGCGCAGCTTCATCGGCTGCGTCATGGAGAGCAGCGTGGAAATGTCTTCCGGAACATGGCGGCTAAACTGCTGGCCCTGAACGCTTTCGATAAGCGTCAGGCAGCGTGATAATGGCGCATTCCAGGGAATAACCATATTGGCGCCGCAACCCAGAAGCAGGCGCTCATCGGTGGCGCGCAGGCTGGTATTGTTTTCGCGTACGATGATTTTTAACGCACTGCCGCGCTGGCGGCGCAAAGTGTGGATTTGCCTCGCCAGCGTCTCAATCTGGTTATTCTGCATCAGCGAGAAAATAATCGTTGCCGCCTGGGTTGTGCGCGCTTCATGGAAGAGGGCTTCGTTAGATTCAAACAGTGACCAGTTTTCCGACAGGGCAGGTGCTCCCTCTAAAACCGCGATATGGCTCAGAATGCGTTTTTCATCACTGCGCGGTTGCACCACGGTTTCTTCCTGCTGCGCCAGGTGCCACTTACCCTCGATATGTTTCAGCGTAAGTTGTTGCCTGGCGCTCACGCCTTTTTCATTACACCAGAATGCAATATCGTAGAGATAGCTTCCCGCCTGGTCACGAACGCTTGCCAGACCGAACAGGGAGCGATATTCACCCATTAAAAGTGAGAATAGCTTGTCATTATTACTGCCGGGATTGACTATCAATAGCGTGCAATTTTGAAATTTTGCCCATTTATTGATTTTTTCCAGCCACGGCAGCAGTTTTTCAGAAGGGATATTTTGCAGGACGTTATTTGCGCATTTAAGGATCACTAAATAGTGATCCGGATCAATAGTGCACTGAACGTCGCGGGACAAAAAGTATAGACTATCGGCATCCGATGTCATGGAAAATAATCGCACCGTCTGAGGCCCGCAATCGTTTTCCAGCGTGATAATTTTCTTCGGATCTTCGCCCATGCTAATGACGGCCACGCGGGAATCCTTATCCTGGGCAGCAATTGTCTGGTTTACCAGACTGATAGCATCTTCATTTCGGTCCGTATTAATCCACCAGACTCCTCCGACTGGCATGTGGCTCAATTCGTCCCATAATGACTGGATGCCAATAGAAAATATGGAGTCCACGGTGTCCCTCTTTTCGTCTAATTTATCTGTATCTCAGTTTACTAGCGAAAGCGTAGAAATAAACCTAACATTGAAATTAAAGAACATCAGATTTAGCATGTAAATGAAATTTGTCAGGGCAGGAAGCCCCGCAACTTCTTTAGCGTGCGATTTTCCTCAAAGGGATGGAAAAAGAATGGATAATAACGAACCCGGAACCCCAGTCGATTCGACCCTGGGTTACACATTCCAAAACGATTTTCTGGCGCTGACGCAGGCCTTTTCTTTACCTGAAATAGATTACACCGATATTTCCCAGCGGGAACAGTTGGCCGCGGCTATTAAACGCTGGCCGTTATTAGCTGAATTCGCCCATCAACATTAAGGGAGCCATTGATGGCCATACTCGGATTACAGGGTGTCCGTGGCGGTGTGGGTACCACATCTGTTACCGCGGCGCTGGCGTGGTCATTACAGCTTTTAGGTGAATCGGTGCTGGTTATTGACGCCTGCGCCGATAATTTGCTGCGTATGTCGTTTAACGTCGATTTTACTCGCGAAGAGGGCTGGGCCCGGGCGCTGCTCGACGATAAAGACTGGCAGGATGCAGGAATGCGCTATACCTCCCAGCTCGATCTGCTGCCGTTTGGTCAACTGACCACCACGGAGCGCGAGAATGAAGCCGCGTATCAGCGTCTGTTTTCGCAGTTCACGCTGGCGCTGCAGACCCTGAAAGAAAAGGGGCACTACAAGTGGATCCTGCTGGATCTGCCGCACGGCGCCGGCACGCTGACCCGACAGCTTATTGCCCAGTGCGATCATGTGCTCTCGATCGTCAACGTCGATGCGAACTGCCATATCCGCCTGCATCAGCAGGGGCTACCTCAAAATGGCCATATCCTGATTAACGATTTGCGCATTGGCAGCCAGATCCAGGACGATCTGTATCAGGTCTGGCTGCAGAGCCAGCGCCGCCTGCTTCCCATTGTCATCCATCGTGATGAGGGCATGGCGGAATGCCTTGCGTCGAAGCAACCGCTCGGCGAATACCGCAGCGATTCACTGGCGGCAGAAGAGATCCTGACGCTGGCTAACTGGTGTCTGCTGAACTTCGCCAACAGGGCGGAACATGCAGGGAGTGATGTATGAGTCGTCTCGCCAGCTGGTTACTCATCCCACCGGTCAGTTCGCGTTTGAGCGAACATTACCGGCATTTTCGCCGTCACGGCGCGTCGGCATTCAGCGCCGCGCTCGGCTGTTTCTGGATGATTCTGGCCTGGATATTTATTCCACTCGAACACCCGCGCTGGCAGCGCATACGTGCCCGGCACAGTGAGCTTTATCCGCACATTAATCCCGACCGGCCACGTCCTTTGGATCCGGCGCGTTATCTCATTCAGGCCATCTGGCTGGTGGCGACCTCATCCCGCGCGGAGACAAAAACGCCGCACTGGCGCAGTTTCTCCCGCGTGCAGCAGCTACGTGAACGCTACCACCAGTGGCTGGATAAACTGCCCAACAGCGTCAGCGATAAGACCAGCCATCTGGATAACCATAAAGAGCTCGGGCATCTCCACCCGGGCTTGCGGCGTTTTATCCTCGGTGTGATCGTTGTGTTCTCGCTCATTCTGGCGCTGGTCTGTATTACGCAACCTTTCAACCCTCTGGCGCAGTTCACCTTCCTGATCCTGCTGTGGGGCGTGGCGCTGCTGGTCCGCCGTATTCCGGGCCGCTTCTCGGCGCTGATGCTGATTGTGTTGTCGTTGACCGTCTCCTGTCGCTACATCTGGTGGCGTTATACCTCGACGCTGAACTGGGACGACCCGGTGAGTCTGGTGTGCGGCCTGGTGCTGCTGTTTGCTGAAACCTATGCCTGGATTGTGCTGGTGCTGGGCTATTTCCAGGTGATTTGGCCGCTCAACCGCCAGCCGGTTCCGCTGCCAAAGGACACCACCCAGTGGCCAACCGTCGATCTCTTCGTGCCGACCTACAACGAAGACCTGAGCGTGGTGAAGAACACCATCTATGCCGCGCTGGGCATCGACTGGCCAAAAGATAAGCTCAAGGTCTGGATCCTGGATGACGGCAACCGTCCGGCATTCCGCCAGTTCGCAGAGGAGGTCGGCGTCGAGTACATCGCCCGTCCGACGCACGAACATGCTAAAGCCGGGAACATCAACAACGCGTTGAAGTATGCCACCGGGGAGTTTGTCTCGATCTTTGACTGCGACCACGTGCCGACGCGCTCGTTCCTGCAGATGACCATGGGCTGGTTCCTGAAGGAGAAAGAGCTGGCGATGATGCAGACGCCGCACCACTTCTTCTCGCCGGACCCGTTTGAACGTAACCTTGGCCGTTTCCGTAAAACCCCGAACGAAGGCACGCTGTTCTATGGCCTGGTGCAGGACGGAAACGACATGTGGGATGCCACCTTCTTCTGCGGCTCCTGTGCGGTTATCCGCCGTAAACCGCTGGATGAAATTGGTGGCATCGCCGTCGAAACGGTCACCGAAGATGCGCACACCTCGCTGCGCCTGCACCGTCGTGGCTACACCTCAGCCTATATGCGTATTCCGCAGGCTGCCGGTCTGGCAACGGAGTCACTGTCGGCGCACATTGGTCAGCGTATTCGCTGGGCGCGCGGGATGGTGCAGATTTTCCGTCTCGATAACCCACTGATAGGGAAAGGACTCAAGCTGGCGCAGCGTCTTTGCTACGTTAACGCCATGTTCCACTTCTTATCCGGTATTCCGCGGCTGATCTTCCTGACCGCGCCGCTGGCGTTCCTGCTCCTTCACGCTTATATCATCTACGCCCCGGCGCTGATGATTGCGCTGTTTGTTCTGCCGCACATGATCCACGCGAGCCTGACGAACTCGAAGATACAGGGTAAATACCGCCACTCCTTCTGGAGTGAAATCTACGAAACGGTGCTGGCCTGGTACATCGCACCGCCGACGATGGTGGCGCTGATTAACCCGCATAAAGGGAAATTCAACGTCACCGCGAAGGGCGGCCTGGTGGAAGAAGAGTACGTCGACTGGGTGATCTCCCGTCCGTATATCTTCCTGGTACTGCTGAATATCGTTGGCGTCATCGCCGGTATCTGGCGTTATTTCTACGGCCCGGAAAACGAAATCCTGACCGTCTTCGTGAGTATGGCCTGGGTCTTCTACAACCTGATTATCCTCGGCGGCGCGGTGGCGGTGTCGGTGGAAAGCAAACAGGTTCGTCGTGCGCATCGCGTTGAAATCTGCATGCCTGCGGCGATCGCCCGTGAAGATGGCCATCTCTTCTCCTGTACCGTGCACGACTTCTCTGACGGCGGTCTGGGGATCAAAATCAACGGCCAGGCGAAGGTGCTGGAAGGGCAGAAAGTTAACCTGCTGCTTAAGCGCGGTCAGCAGGAGTATATCTTCCCGACGCAGGTTGTTCGCGTGGCGGGCAATGAAGTCGGTCTGCAGCTGATGCCGTTGACCAAAAAGCAGCATATCGATTTTGTGCAGTGTACGTTTGCCCGCGCGGATACGTGGGCTCTCTGGCAGGACAGCTTCCCGGAAGATAAACCTCTGGAAAGCCTGCTGGATATTCTGAAGCTGGGGTTCCGTGGCTATCGTCACCTTGCAGAATTTGCCCCGTCGTCGGTGAAATTAATTTTCCGGTCACTTACTTCGCTGGTTTCCTGGGTCGTGTCGTTCATTCCTCGTCGTCCTGAGCGGGATGAGGCGAAGCAGGCGGACCCGGTTATGGCTCAACAATGATGATAACGCGATGAAAACAAAACTTTCCTGGTTATGTGCAGTGGCAATGGGGATGAATGTCCTCCCCGCAACAATGGCTAACGCCGCTCCTGGTAATGCAGCGGCAACGCCTGCGCCAACGGTACCTGTCGTCGCGCAAGCAACCGATCCGGTTGTCACCGCGGCACCAGGTCAAACAGAAAACATCATGCCGAACCAGCCAACGGAGGGGAATACCCTGCCGGCAGACGGTCAGGTCATCGGGCAGGTGATGCCGGGCGTCCGGGGGGCGAATGCGCCCGTCGTCGCGGACAATGCGCCGTCACGGGACGTGAAGCTGACCTTCGCGCAAATTGCGCCGCCTCCGGGCAGCATGGTGCTGCGCGGTATCAACCCTAACGGCGGCATTGAATTTGGCATGCGCAGTGATGAGGTCGTCTCTAATGCGGTGCTGAACCTTGAGTACACCCCGTCACCGTCGCTGCTGCCGACCCAGTCTCAGCTGAAGGTCTATCTGAATGATGAGCTGATGGACGTCCTGCCGGTCACGAAAGAGCAGCTGGGCAAGAAAACCCAGGCTCAGGTGCCGATTAACCCGCTGTTCATCACCGACTTTAACCGTATCCGTCTGGAATTTGTCGGTCACTACCGCGATGTCTGCGAAAACCCGGCCAGCAACACGCTGTGGATGGACGTCGGACGTAACTCCTCGCTGCAGCTGACCTACCAGTCGCTGGCGTTGAAAAACGATCTTTCGGCCTTCCCGGTTCCGTTCTTTGATCCGCGTGATAACCGTCCGCTCACGTTGCCGATGGTGTTTGCCTCTTCCCCGGACGTGACCGAGCAGCTGGCGGCCACCATCGTGGCGTCCTGGTTTGGTTCACGCGCGGGCTGGCGCGGCCAGAGCTTCCCGGCAATGTATGACAAGCTGCCGGACAGAAATGCCATTGTGTTTGCGACCAACGCGAAACGCCCGGCCTTCCTGCGCGATCATCCGGACGTCAAAGCGCCGACCGTTGAGATGATAAGCCATCCGGAAAACCCGTACGTGAAGCTGCTGGTGGTCTTTGGTCGTGATGATAAAGATCTGGTGCAGGCAGCAAAAGCGATTGCCCAGGGCAACGTCCTGTTCCGCGGCAACAGCGTGGTGGTTGATGACGTCAAACCGCTGCTGGCGCGTAAACCGTATGATGCGCCAAACTGGGTGCGTACCGACCGTGCGGTAACCTTTGGCGAGCTGAAAACCTATGAAGAACAGCTGCAGGCGACGGGGCTTGAGCCAGCGCCGATTAGCCTGTCGCTGAATCTGCCGCCGGATCTGTACCTGCTGCGTACCAACGGCATTGATATCAATCTGAACTACCGCTATACCGCGCCAGCCACCAAAGACAGCTCGCGCATGGATATCAGCCTGAATAATCAGTTCCTGCAATCCTTCAGCCTGCAAAGCACGCAGGATACGAACCGCCTGATGCTTCGCCTGCCGGTGCTGCAAGGGCTGCTGGACGGTAAAACGGATGTTTCCATTCCGGCACTGAAGCTGGGTGCGATAAACCAGCTGCGCTTTGACTTCCAGTACATGAACCCGATGCCTGGCGGCTCGGCGGAAAACTGCATCACCTTCCAGCCGGTTCAGAACCACGTGGTGATTGGCGATGAATCGACCATCGACTTCTCGAAGTACTATCACTTCCTGGCGATGCCGGACCTGCGCGCGTTTGCTAACGCGGGCTTCCCGTTCAGCCGCATGGCCGATCTCTCTGAGTCCATTGTGGTGATGCCAAAAGCGCCAAACGAAGGGCAGGTCACGACTCTGCTGGACACCATGGCGACCGTCGGGGGACAAACTGGCTTACCGGCGATTAACGTCACGTTGACGGACGATGGCAGCCAGATTCAGAACAAAGACGCTGACATCATGGTGATCGGTACCATTCCGGATAAGCTAAAGGATGACAAGCGTATCGATCTGCTGGTGAAAGCGGCCCAGTCCTGGGTTAACACGCCGCTGCGCCAGACCGAGTTCCCGAGCATTATGCCGGATGTGAACGACCGTCAGGCCAGCGCGCAGACGACGGTAACGTCTCAGGGGGCGATGGCCGCAGTGGTGGGCTTCCAGTCCCCATACAACGAACAGCGCAGCGTGGTGGCCCTCCTTGCGGACAGCCCGCGCGGGTATGAACTCCTCAATACGGCCATGAACGACAGCGGTAAACGTGCCGCGATGTTTGGTTCCGTGTCGGTGATCCGTGAGTCCGGCGTCAATAGCCTGCGCGTGGGCGATGTGTACTACGTGGGCCATCTGCCGTGGTTTGAACGCCTGTGGTATGCGCTGGCTAACCATCCGGTGCTGCTCGCCATCCTGGCTGCGGTCAGCGTGGTCTTGCTGGCATGGGTGCTGTGGCGTCTGCTGCGTATCATCAGCCGTCGTCGTCTGAACCCGGATGAGTAAGATGTAATGAAAGCCTTTCGCTGGTGTGCATTAGCAGCGGTGATGCTGGCGGCGCTTCCTCTTCGCGCCGCCTGTACCTGGCCTGCCTGGGAGCAGTTTAAAAAGGACTACATCAGCGAGGGCGGGCGTGTCATTGATCCCAGTGACACGCGCAAAATAACGACCTCGGAAGGGCAAAGCTACGCCCTGTTCTTTGCCCTGGCAGCGAACGATCGCAACGCGTTTGACCAGCTGCTGACGTGGACGCACGATAATCTTGCCAGCGGCGATCTCAACGACCATCTGCCTGCCTGGCTATGGGGTCAGAAGGATAAAGAAACGTGGGCGGTGATTGATACCAACTCCGCCTCTGACGCCGATGTCTGGATCGCCTGGTCACTGCTCGAAGCGGGTCGGCTGTGGAAACATCCGGACTATACCCGCACGGGTAAAGCGTTGCTGAAACGCATTGTCAGCGAGGAAGTGGTGAAAGTGCCGGGGCTCGGCGCAATGCTGCTTCCCGGTAAAGTCGGTTTTGCCGATGAACAGGTCTGGCGCTTTAACCCCAGTTATCTTCCTCCGCAGTTAGCGAGTTATTTCACGCGCTTTGGTTCCCCGTGGACCCAGCTTCGTGAAACCAATCTGCGTCTGCTGCAGGAGAGTGCGCCGAAAGGCTTTTCGCCGGACTGGGTGCAGTATCAGAAACACAAAGGCTGGCGGTTACAGCAGGATAAGGCGCTGGTGGGCGGCTACGACGCCATCCGCGTGTATCTCTGGGTGGGCATGATGAGTGACAACGATCCTCAGAAAGCCCGGCTGCTGACGCGCTTCCAGCCGATGGCGGCAAAGACCATGAAACGGGGTGTGCCGCCGGAGAAAGTGGATGTGGCGACGGGGAAACGCACCGGGAATGGTCCGGTCGGGTTCTCTGCCGCCATGCTGCCGTTTTTACAACAGCGTGATGCCCAGGCGGTTCAGCGCCAGCGCGTTGCGGACCATTTTCCCGATAACAATGCCTATTACAGCTACGTGCTGACTCTCTTTGGGCAAGGATGGGATCAGCATCGTTTTCGCTTCACCGCAAAAGGTGAATTAATACCGGATTGGGGCCAGGAATGCGCAAGTTCACAGTAAATCTACTCACTTTATCGCTTGGCCTGGCACTGATGCCGCTGGCTGAAGCCGCCAACTCTCCGCAGCAGAAACAGCTGCTGGAACAGGTTCGGCTGGGCGAATCGACACAGCGTGAGGATTTGGTTCGTCAGTCGCTTTATCGTCTGGAGCTGATTGACCCGAACAACCCTGACGTCATTGCCGCACGCTTTCGCTACCTGCTGCGCCAGGGCGATAACGCCGGTGCGCAAAAAGAGCTGGATCGTCTGAAAGGGATCGCGCCGGGCTCGAGTGCGTACCAGTCATCACGCAACACGATGCTGCTTTCTACCCCGGATGGCCGGCAGCAGCTCCAGCAGGCGCGACTGCTCGCCACCACGGGACACACGCAGGAGGCGATTGCCGCCTATGACAAGCTGTTTGACGGCAACCCGCCGGGCGGCGACGTGGCCACGGAATACTGGAACGTTGTGGCGAAAGACCCTGCTCGCCGAAATGCAGCCATTAACCAGCTCAAGAAAATAAACAGCAGCAGCCCCGGAAATACGCAGCTTCAGGCAACGCTGTCCCAGCTTTTGTTCCAGAGCGGACGCCGTGATGAAGGCTTTGCGGTATTGCAGGAGATGGCCAAATCCACCAATGGCCGTAACCAGGCGTCTGATATGTGGTATGACCAAATCAAAGGTCAGCCTGCCAGCAGCGCCAGCGTCAGCGCGCTGCAAAAATACCTGAGCGTATTCAGCGACGGGGATAGCGTCGCGGCGGCGCGTGCCCAGCTTGAAGCGCAGCAAAAACAGCTCGCCGATCCGGCGTTCCGCGCGAAAGCGGAAGGGCTGGCGGCGGTGGATGCCGGGCAGGGGAGTAAGGCGGTGGCGGAGCTGCAAAAAGCCGTCAGCGCCAACCATGCCGACAGTGAGGCGGTGGGTGCCCTCGGCCAGGCCTATTCTCAGAAGGGCGACCGCGCCCGCGCGGTGGCACAGTTTGAAAAGGCGATTGCCCTCGATCCCCAGAGCGATAACCGGGGTAAATGGGACAGTCTTCTGAAGGTTAACCGCTACTGGTTGCTGATCCAGCAAGGCGATGCGGCGCTGAAGGCGAATAACCCGGCGCAGGCGGAGCGTTACTATCAGCAGGCACGCGGTATCGACAATACCGACAGCTATGCCGTGCTGGGGCTGGGCGACGCCGCCGCGGCGCGTAAAGATAACGACGCGGCGGAACGTTATTATCGCCAGGCGCTGCGTATGGACAGCGGCAACAGCAATGCGGTTCGCGGCCTGGCCAATATTTACCGCGCGCAGTCGCCGGAGAAGGCCTCGCAGTTTATCCAGTCTCTCTCCGCCAGCCAGCGCCGAAGCATAGACGATATTGAACGTAGCCTGACCAACGAACAGCTCTCCGCCCAGGCCGAACAGCTTGAGAACCAGGGGAAATACGCGCAGGCAGCAGACATTCAGCGTCGTCGTCTGGCGCTCTCTCCCGGCGACGTGTGGATAACTTATCGTCTCTCGCGCGATCTCTACAGCGCGGGTCAGCGCAGCCAGGCGGATACCCTGATGCGTCAGCTTGCCAGCCAGAAACCGTCCGATCCGGATCAGGTGTACGCCAACGGGCTCTATCTTTCCGGAAACGATCAGGACCGCGCCGCGCTGGCGCATCTGGATACACTGCCGCGCAGCCAGTGGAACGGCAATATTCAGGAACTTGCCGACCGCCTGCAAAGCAACCAGGTGCTGGAGACCGCCAACCGTCTGCGCGACAGCGGCAAAGAGCAGGACGCAGAGAATCTTCTTCGCCAGCAGCCGACCTCCACCCGTATCGACCTCACGCTGGCGGACTGGGCACAGCAGCGTGGCGATCTGGACTCGGCGAAAACGACGTACAATGCCGTCCTGCAGCGTGAACCGCAGAACGAAGACGCGATCCTCGGCCTGACCGAGATTTACAGCGCGCAGGGTAACAAAGATGCCGCGCGCGCAGAGCTGGCGAAACTGCCCGCCGCGCAAAACGGCCGGCCGCTGTCGCTCAATATGCAGCGCCGCATCGCGATGGCGCAGGCAGGCCTGGGCGATTCCGCTGCCGCAGAACAGACCTTCAACAAAATCATTCCGCAGGCTAAATCGCAGCCCGGCTCCATGGAAAACGCGCTGGTGCTGCGTGATGCCGCACGTTTCCAGGCGCAGAACGGCCAGCCTCAGCAGGCGCTGGAAACCTATAAAGATGCGATGGTATCGACGGGTATCACGACGACGCGTCCGGCTGACAACGACAGTTTCACCCGTCTGACGCGTAACGATGAAAAGGATGACTGGCTGAAGCGCGGCGTGCGCAGTGATGCCGGTGACTTGTACCGTCAGCAGGATGTTAACGTCACGCTGCAGCACGACTACTGGGGCTCCAGCGGCACGGGCGGTTATTCCGACCTGAAAGCGCATACCACTATGCTACAGGTGGATGCCCCGCTCTCAGATGGGCGCATGTTCTTCAGAAGCGATCTGGTCAACATGGACGCCGGTTCATTTGATAGCAAGAACGGGACTTACGACCCTAAATGGGGAACCTGCTACGAAACGCCGTGTAGCGGCAACACCCATCAGTCCGACAATGGCGCGAGCGTCGCCGTCGGCTGGCAGAATAAGACCTGGGCGATGGATATTGGCACAACGCCAATGGGCTTTGACGTCGTCGACGTGGTGGGCGGCATCAGCTACAGCAGCGATCTGGGGCCCATCGGCTATACCGTTAACGCCCATCGCCGCCCAATCTCCAGCTCTCTGCTGGCCTTCGGCGGGCAAAAAGATACCAATACCGGCACCACCTGGGGCGGCGTACGCGCCACCGGTGGCGGCGTAAGTATGAGCTATGACAAAGGGGAAGCGAACGGCGTCTGGTCAAGCCTGAACGCGGAAACGCTGACGGGTAAAAATGTGGAGGATAACTGGCGCGTCCGCTGGATGACGGGTTACTACTACAAGCTCATTAATAAAAACAATGAGCGTCTGACGGTCGGCGTCTCCAATATGCTCTGGCACTACGACAAAGACCTGAGTGGTTATACCCTGGGTCAGGGCGGCTACTACAGTCCGCAGGAGTATGTCTCCTTCGCGCTGCCGGTGACCTGGCGTAAACGCACGGAGAACTGGTCCTGGGAGCTGGGTGGCTCGGTGTCCTGGTCACACTCCAAAACCAAAGACGAGCTGCGCTACCCGATTCAGAATCTGATCCCGACCGATGAGCCAGACCGCTATACCGACCGGGGCGCGATGGAAACCGGCAGCAGTTCTTCCGGTACGGGTTATACCGCACGGGCCATTATCGAACGCCGCGTAACGTCCAACTGGTTTGTGGGCATGGGCGTGGATATTCAGGAAGCGAAAGACTATACCCCAAGCCACGCGCTGATCTATGTGCGCTACTCTGCTGCAGGCTGGCAGGGCGATATGGACTTACCGCCGCAGCCGCTTATCCCTTACGCGGACTGGTAATCGGATTTTCCTTAATCCATTTGTAAGTCTCTCTTAATAGCGCGGCAATCGGGTATACTCAGGCGCGCCAGGTTTACACCCTGGCGCGCCCTGCGCTTCGAGTTTTGTGGAGAGTCATTTTGCGTGTCAGCCGTTCCTTAACAATCAAACAGATGGCGATGGTTTCTGCCGTCACCATGCTGTTTGTCCTGCTTTTCTGCGTAATTCTGCTGTTTCATTCCGTACAGCAGAATCGCTATAACACGGCCTCGCAGTTAGAAAGTATTGCCCGCTCGGTGCGCGGCCCGCTCTCCGCCTCGATTCTGAAAGGGGATATTCCCGAAGCGGAAACCATTTTAAAACGCATTCAGCCTGCCGGCGTCGTTAGCCGCGCCGACGTCGTCTTGCCTAACCAGTTTCAGGCGCTGCGGATGAGCTTTATCCCGGAGCGTCCCGTCCCGATGATGGTGATGCGCCTGTTTGAACTGCCGGTGCAAATTTCGCTGCCCGTTTATTCACTCGAACGCCCTGCCAATCCGCAGCCGCTGGCCTACCTGGTATTACAGGCGGACTCTTACCGCATGTATAAATTCGTCATGAGTTGGGTGGTTACGTTAGTGACCACTTGCTTACTTATGACGCTTATTCTCAGCGTGGCGCTCACCTGGTGTATTAACCGGCTGATTGTTCATCCGCTGCGCCGTATCGCCCGCGAGCTGAATACGCTTGCGCCGCAGGATCAGATGGGGCATCAGCTTGAGCTACCGCGTCTGCATCATGACGATGAGATAGGCATGCTGGTGCGCAGCTACAACCTCAACCAGCAGCGGATCCAGCGTCAGCAGGATGAGTTAAACAGCAGCGCCACGCGCTTCCCGGTGTCGGAGCTTCCCAATAAAGCCTTCCTGATGGCAATGCTGGAGCAAACCGTTGAGCGCCAGCAAACCACGGCGCTGATGGTTATCGCCTGCGAAACTCTGCAGGACACGGCTGGCGTGCTCAAGGAGAGCCAGCGCGAAATGCTGCTGCTCACCCTGGTGGAAAAGATCAAATCTGTCCTTGCCCCGCGCATGGTGCTGACTCAGGTCAGCGGTTACGACCTGGTGGTGATTGCCAATGGCGTAAAAGAGCCCTGGCATGCGATCACATTAGGTCAGCAAGTACTCACTGTCATTAATGAGCGGTTGCCGATTCAGGGTATCCAGCTTCGCCCGAGCGCCAGCATCGGTATCGCCATGTACTACGGTGATTTAACGGCGGAACAGCTTTATCGTCGCGCCTTCTCGGCGGCGTTTACTGCTCGGCGCAAAGGGAAAAATCAGATCCAGTTCTTCGACCCGGAGCAGATGGAAAAGGCGCAGCAGCGCCTGACGGAAGAGAGCGACATCCTGACCGCCCTGGATAACCGCCAGTTTGCCCTCTGGCTGCAGCCGCAGGTGAATTTGCTGACGGGAGAAGTGAAAAGCGCCGAGGCTCTGCTGCGTCTGCAGCAGCCGGATGGTTCATGGGAGCTGCCGGAAGGGCTGATTGAGCGCATTGAGTCCTGCGGCCTGATGGTTACCGTCGGCTACTGGGTGCTGGAGGAGTCCTGCCGTCAGCTTGCGGCCTGGCAGGAGCGCGGCGTGACGCTGCCGCTGTCGGTTAACCTGTCTGCCCTGCAGCTTATGCACCCGACCATGGTTTCAGAGATGCTGGAGCTGATCCATCGTTACCGCATCAAGCCAGATACGTTGACCCTGGAAGTGACGGAGAGCAGACGTATTGACGACCCCAATGAGGCGGTCGCGATCCTGAAGCCGCTGCGTAATGCCGGTATTCGCATTGCGCTGGACGATTTTGGCATGGGGTACGCCGGGCTGCGCCAGCTTCAGCACATGAAAACCCTTCCGGTAGATGTGCTCAAAATTGACAAAGCGTTTGTCGACGGTCTGCCGGACGACAGCAGCATGGTGCAGGCGATTATCCAGATGGCGCGCAGTCTCAACCTGCACCTTATTGCCGAGGGGATTGAAACCGACGCGCAACGCGCCTGGCTGGCAGAGGCGGGTGTGGAGA
Source organism: Enterobacter sp. C6 (assembly GCF_008122455.1). Lineage (NCBI taxonomy): Bacteria > Pseudomonadati > Pseudomonadota > Gammaproteobacteria > Enterobacterales > Enterobacteriaceae > Enterobacter > Enterobacter sp. C6. The sequence continues at coordinate 7,270 of NZ_QPFW01000195.1, read as the reverse complement.
GCGGGCAAGGCTTCCTTTTTGCCCCTGCTGTTCCTTCGGATGTCTTTGAACAACGATACCTTTCTGGTGCTGACGACCCCGCAAAAGTGTAACTTTGTTGCTGGCTTGTGCGAGCCAGCTCAAAGTTCTTAACATTTGTGTTTCAAATTTGAACTGAGTTTATTTCTGTCCTGTTATGTGGGTGTTATTTTAAAGCCGCAGGTTAACCATAACCTTACAAAACCTGTGGTTTTTCTTCCCAAGGACACCTTATGAAAACCTCACTCTTCAAAAGTCTTTATTTCCAGGTCCTGACAGCCATCGCCATCGGTATTCTGCTGGGTCACTATTACCCTGAGCTGGGCGCGCAAATGAAACCGCTTGGCGACGCGTTCGTTAAGCTCATCAAAATGGTCATCGCGCCGGTGATCTTCTGTACGGTAGTCACGGGCATCGCTGGCATGGAAAGCATGAAGGCGGTCGGTCGTACCGGTGCAGTGGCGCTTCTTTATTTCGAAGTGGTCAGTACCCTTGCGCTGATTATCGGTCTGATCATCGTCAACGTGGTGCAGCCAGGCGCGGGGATGAACGTAGACCCCTCAACGCTGGATGCTAAAGCGGTCGCGGTGTATGCCGAGCAGGCGAAGGATCAGGGCGTGGTCGCCTTCCTGCTGGACGTCATCCCTGGCAGCGTCATTGGCGCGTTCGCCAGCGGAAACATCCTCCAGGTTCTGCTGTTCGCCGTGATGTTTGGTTTTGCCCTGCACCGTCTGGGCAGCAAAGGCCAGCTTATCTTTAATGTGATCGAAAGCTTCTCGCAGGTCATTTTCGGCATCATCAATATGATCATGCGCCTGGCGCCAATCGGTGCCTTCGGTGCGATGGCCTTCACCATCGGTAAATATGGCGTCGGCACGCTGGTGCAGCTGGGTCAGCTGATTATCTGCTTCTATATTACCTGTATCCTTTTCGTGGTGGTGGTGCTGGGCTCCATCGCCCGCGCGACAGGTTTCAACATCTTCAAATTTATCCGTTACATCCGTGAAGAACTGCTGATTGTTCTGGGGACCTCCTCTTCAGAATCGGCGCTGCCGCGTATGCTCGACAAGATGGAGAAACTCGGGTGCCGTAAATCGGTGGTCGGGCTGGTGATCCCGACGGGCTACTCCTTCAACCTGGACGGTACCTCGATATACCTGACGATGGCGGCCGTATTTATCGCTCAGGCGACCAACAGCCATATGGATATTTTCCATCAGATTACCCTGCTGGTGGTGCTCCTGCTCTCCTCTAAAGGTGCGGCAGGCGTAACGGGCAGCGGCTTTATCGTGCTGGCAGCCACCATTTCTGCTGTGGGTCACCTGCCGGTGGCGGGTCTGGCGTTGATTCTGGGTATTGACCGCTTCATGTCTGAGGCGCGTGCGTTAACCAACCTGGTGGGTAACGGCGTGGCAACGGTGGTGGTGGCGAAATGGGTGAAAGAGCTGGATCACAAAAAGCTCGACGATACTCTGAATAATCGTTCAACTGACAGCAAAAATCCTGGCTTATCCTCTTAAACTTGTCACAAATGCCCGTATTCCCTTGTGGGGATGCGGGCTCCTGCGCATAATAACTGTTCATACCTGTCATAATTCGACAAGATTTTTTTTGGGTATATTTCACTTCGGACCGTGACGTTTTGCCGAACGCGCGGTCTAATCGACGTGTTTTCATCGTCATCTTTAAGAGTGAAGCGCGTCGCGAGGCACTCTTTTTTAACCAGGAATGTTGATCAGGGGTTCACATGCAGGGCACAAAAATTCGACTCTTAACCGGCGGTTTGCTGATGATGGCAGCAGCCAGTTATGTGCAGGCAGATGCGCTCCAGCCAGACCCGGCCTGGCAACAAGGGACATTAGCGAACGGTTTTCAATGGCAGGTCTTAGCCACGCCGCAACGTCCCAGCGATCGTATTGAAATCCGTCTGTCCGTAAATACCGGCTCCCTCACGGAAAGCACTCAGCAAACCGGATTCAGTCACTTTATTCCCCGGCTGGCGCTCACGCAGAGCGGCAGCCTGCAAGCGGTTCAGGTGCGTTCACTCTGGCAGCAGGCCATCGATCCGAAACGCCCACTTCCCCCGGCTGTTGTCTCGTATGACTACACCATGTTTAACCTGAGCCTGCCAAACAACCGTAACGACCTGCTTAAAGAAGCGCTGACGTATCTCTCCGATGCCTCTGGCAATCTGGCGATCACGCCGGACACCGTCAACTATGCGTTGAGTAACAGCGACATGGTGGCAACCTGGCCTGGGGATACCAAAGAGGGCTGGTGGCGTTACCGCCTGAAGGGCTCAACGTTACTGGGACATGATCCGGCCGAACCGCTGAAACAGCCGGTGGACGCCGAACAGGTGAAATCGTTCTATCAGAAGTGGTACACCCCGGACGCGATGACGCTGATCGTGGTGGGTAACGTGGACAGCCGCGCGGTGGTGGAGCAGATCAACAAAGCGTTTGGCGATCTGAAAGGCAAGCGTGAAACGCCAGCCCCTGTCCCGACGCTCTCTCCGCTGCGTGCAGAGCCTGTCAGCATTATGACGGACACCGTGCGTCAGGATCGCCTCTCCGTCATGTGGGATAACGCCTGGCAGCCCATCCGTGAATCTGCGGCGATGTTACGCTACTGGCGTGCCGATCTGGCACGTGAAGCGCTGTTCTGGCACGTCCAGCAGACGCTGAGTAAGAACAACGTGAAGAATATCGGTCTTGGCTTTGACTGCCGCGTGCTGTTCCAGCGTGCACAATGTGCCATCAACGTTGAATCACCGGGCGATAAGCTAAATGCCAATCTGGGTGTGGTCGCGAAAGAGCTGGCAAAAGTGCGTAAAGAGGGGCTTTCCGAAGAGGAATTCAATGCTCTCGTGGCGCAGAAAAAACTCGAGCTGCAGAAGCTGTTTGCGACCTACGCTCGTGCCGATACCGACATTCTGATCAGCCAGCGTATTCGTTCCCTGCAGAATCAGGTGGTGGACATTGCGCCGGAACAGTATCAGAAGCTTCGTCAGGACTTCCTGAACGGTCTGACCGTCGATATGCTCAATCAGGACCTCCGTCAGCAGCTGTCGCAGGAGATGGCGTTGATCCTTCTGCAACCGAAGGGCGAGCCGGAATATGACATGAAGGAACTTCAGACGACCTGGGATGCCATTATGGCTACCGCGCCGCAGCCAGCGCAGGCCGCCACGGCGGATGATTTACATCCGGACGCGACGGATATCCCGCAAGGGCAGTAATGCAAACATTCCCTCTCCCTGTGGGAGAGGGTTAGGGTGAGGGCATCAGCCCGCACCCTACTTAAACAGGCATCGCCTCGCGCGGAATAATCGCCCCGCGATACTGAATCACCGTGCTGGCCGTCAGGTGCCCGCGCTGTGCCGCCGCTTCCGGCGTTCCACCCGTCAGGCGTACCGCCAGATAGCCCGCGCTGAATGAATCACCTGCCGCCGTGGTATCAATCACTTTCTCTTTGGCAAGCTTCACTGCCGGAACGTCAACCAGCGCTTCACCCGCCACCGCGACCAGGCACGAATCCGCACCGCGCTTAATCACCACTTCGCTCACGCCTGCCGCCTGCGTGCGCGCAATTACGTCATCTACCGGCTTTTCACCCCACAGGGCGTCTTCATCGTCGAGCGTCAGGAAGGCAATGTCGGTGCACTGCAGCATCTGCTGATAAACCTGCTGCGTCTCTTCGCGGCTGGCCCACAGGCGCGGGCGGTAGTTGTTATCGAAAATAACCTTACCGCCGTTGGCACGGCATTCGCGCAGCAGCGAGAGCAGCTTGTCTCGGCTGGCGGGGCTTAAAATCGCCAGGCTAATGCCGCTCAGATAGAGATAGTCAAATGTCGCCAGCTCTTCGCAGATGGCCGCGGCCGCGTCGCTCTCCAGCCAGAATTTGGCTGCGGCTTCGTTACGCCAGTAATAAAACGTGCGTTCGCCTGTACTGTCGGTTTCGATGTAATAAAGCCCCGGGAGGCGGTTTTCCATACGCTGAATCAGCGACGTTTCAACATGTTCACTCTGCCAGGCCTCCAGCATTTGCTGGCTGAAGCTGTCCGTACCCAGGGCGGTAACGTAGTTCACGGTGAGCGCCTCAGGCGCGACCTGACGGGCAATATAAACGGACGTGTTTAACGTATCGCCACCAAATCCGCGGCTGACTTCCGCGCCTTTTTGTGACAGCTCAATCATGCATTCGCCAATCACGGCAATTTTTTTGGACATAGTCGTGAACCTGAACAGAAGAATTATCAGCAGTGTGCGCTGAGTGAATTAACCGGTCAACTATATTAAAACAACGTTCCATTATTTTTTTTGAGCCAGCGCGTGTTCCCGCGCATTTCTGTCATCTTAATTTCATTTTCCGGGTGAATTGAACATAAAGTTCTCAATTGTCGCGCCGATAATCCTGTGACGAGTCCAGAAAGGCTATCCCAACAACAGGACATCTGAAATGAAGTCAGAGCAGGTTATCCAGCGGCTGAGCACTACGCCTGAGGCAAGTATTGAGAACTTGCAGGAGCATCGCTACTGGCTGCAATGTGAGCGTGCGTACACCTATCAGCCGATCTACCGAACAGATGGTCGACTGATGGCCATCGAAATTTTGACCGTCGTTACGCACCCCTCAAACCCTACTCAGCGCATCGCGCCGGATCGCTATTTTGCCGAAGTTGCCGTTCGCCAGCGTCTGGACGTGCTGGAAGAGCAGCTTCGCATGCTGGCAACGAAGCACGCCTTTTTCGAACAGCACGATATCCTCGCCTCGGTGAACGTCGATGGCCCAACCCTGCTGGCGCTGCGCCAGAACGCGAAATTGCAGGAGCTGATCGCCACCCTGCCGTGGATGCGCTTTGAGCTGGTGGAGCATGTCCGTTTGCCGCAGGACTCCTCGTTTGCTTCGATATGCGAATACGGCCCGCTGTGGCTGGATGACTTTGGCACCGGCATGGCGAACTTCTCCGCCCTGAGTGAAGTGCGCTACGACTACATTAAAGTGGCCCGCGATCTGTTCATTATGCTGCGTCAGACCCCGGAAGGGCGGAATCTGTTTACGCTGTTATTACAGCTGATGAACCGCTATTGCCAGGGCGTGATTGTTGAAGGTGTGGAAACACTGGAAGAGTGGCGCGATGTGCAAAACTCTCCCGCAGCGGCGGCGCAAGGCTACTATCTCTCTCGCCCGGTACCCATGGATCGCCTCGATAACGTCATAACGACCCTCTGATAAACCCGCTTCCCTTTGTCTGGACTATAGTTTTACAGGACAGGTCATCAGGAAAGGGGATAAAAATGACAAGAACAACCAGGGTAATCTCCTGGACAGCAGGGATTTTCTTGTTGTTGATCGTGGTTGTCGCCATCATTATTGCGACGTTTGACTGGAACCGTCTCAAGCCGACCATCAACCAGAAAGTCTCAACCGAGCTGAACCGCCCCTTCGCCATACGGGGTGATTTGGGGGTGGTATGGGAACGCCAGAAAGAGGAGCCCGGCTGGCGAAGCTGGATCCCCTGGCCACATATCCATGCTGACGACATCATTCTCGGCAACCCGCCGGATATCCCGGACGTCACTATGATCCACCTGCCGCGGGTTGAAGCCACGCTGGCTCCGCTGGCACTCTTCACCAAAACGGTCTATCTGCCGTGGATCAAACTTCAGCAGCCCGATGCGCGCCTGATCCGCCTCTCCGAAAAAAACAACAACTGGACGTTTAGCCTGGCCAGCGACAGCGAAAAAGATCCGAATGCCCAGCCTTCTTCCTGGTCATTCCGTCTCGACAATATTCTCTTCGATCGCGGGCGGATCGCCATCGACGATAAGGTCAGCAAGGCGGATGTGGAGATCCTGGTCGATCCGCTGGGCAAGCCGCTGCCGTTCAGCGAGGTCACGGGGACGAAAGCGAAAGGTGATGCGGCAAGCGTGGGCGACTATGTCTTCGGCCTGACGGCAAAAGGACGCTATAACGACCAGCCGCTCAGCGGTAAAGGGAAAATAGGCGGCATGCTGGCGCTACGGAGCGAAGGCACGCCGTTCCCGGTGCAGGCGGACTTCCGTTCCGGTAACACCCGCGTGGCGTTCGTGGGCACGGTCAACGACCCGATGAACATGGGCGGCGTTGATCTTCAGCTTAAATTTGCCGGTGATTCGCTGGGCGAGCTGTATGAACTGACCGGCGTACTGCTGCCGGATACCCCACCGTTCGAAACGGACGGGCATCTGGTCGCCAAAATCGATACCGAAAAAGCGTCCGTTTATGACTACCGTGATTTTAACGGCCGCATCGGCGACAGCGATATCCACGGCTCGCTGACCTACACCACTGGAAAACCGAGGCCGAAGCTGGAAGGGGACGTTGAGTCCCGACAGCTGCGTCTGGCCGACTTAGGCCCGTTGATAGGTATCGACTCCGGTAAAGGTACGAAGTCAAAAGAGGTGAAGAAAGATCCTCAGCCTGCCGGCAAAGTGCTGCCTTATGAACGTTTTGAGACGGATAAATGGAACGTGATGGATGCGGATGTGCGCTTCAAAGGCGGAAAAATTGAACATGGCAGTACGCTGCCGATAAGCAATCTTACGACCCATATCCTCCTTAAAAGCGCCGACCTGCGTCTGCAGCCGCTGAAGTTTGGCATGGCGGGCGGGACGATCTCCTCGAACATTCACCTGGAAGGCGATAAGAAGCCGATGCAGGGACGGGCGGAGATTCAGGCGCGTCGATTGAAGCTGAAAGAGCTGATGCCGAACGTCGAGTTGATGCAGAAAACCCTCGGTGAAATGAACGGTGATGCCGATATTCGCGGCGTGGGGAACTCGGTTGCGGCGCTGCTGGGCAGCGGCAATGGTAACCTGAAGCTGCTGATGAACGACGGGCTGGTGAGCCGCAACCTGATGGAGATCCTGGGGCTGAACGTCGGTAACTACGTCATCGGGCAAATCTTTGGTGATGACGAGGTGCGGGTGAACTGCGCGGCGGCCAATCTGGATCTGGTTAACGGCGTGGCGCGTCCGCAGATTTTTGCCTTTGACACGGAAAACGCGGTGATTAACGTGACCGGTACCGCGAGCATGGCCTCGGAGCAGCTTGATCTGACTATTGACCCGGAAAGTAAGGGGATTCGTATCATCACCCTGCGCTCGCCGCTTTACGTGCGCGGGACCTTCAAAAATCCGCAGGCGGGCGTGAAGCCCGGACCGCTGATTGCGCGTGGCGCAGTGGCTGCGGCGCTTGCGACGCTGGT